>CANKGM010000041.1 GCA_947481355.1 Chitinophagaceae bacterium | reverse complement strand
GGCATTACCTTAACTGGGTTAGCCTTGGGTTATTATATTGGAGGGCTATTGGGCGATAAATTTAATACCCGTTTAATGATGCATGCAGTACTCTTGATTGCATCAATTTTTGTTTGCTCTATGCATTTTGTTTCAGAGCAACTGATTGGTGGATTAGCAAGCGGTGATAGCAATTATGCATTATTTGGTATTAGTGCTTGTCTACTTTTACCTCCATTGATTTTTTTAGGTATGCTACCCTCGATGTTGATTCGATATCTTTCAACTGTGGTAAACGATGCAGGGTCATTCACCGGTAAGGTATTTACACTAAGTTCTGCTAGTGGTATTATAACCTTGTTCATATTAGGATTTTATATCATTCCAACATATGGACTTACTAATCCCTCCTTATTTATCGGTTTTTTTACAGGCTTGATTTCATTCATCGTATTGATCACGAAAAAAAAATACGCTGCATTTTTTTTCCCTATCATCTTCTTGGTTTCTATTTTTTTAAAAGGAGGAGATCAAACTGCGTCAGACATAAGCATTCCATATGCATCTGAAGGGTTATTAGGTCAGATTCTAGTAACCGATATTGACCGTATCCGTGTTAATGGTAAAATAGAAGAGACGAATAATCGCATTCTTTTGGTGAATAGAATGGGTCAAACCAATGTTAATAAATCCACAGGAGTTTCCAACTGGAACTATATTCCATTTTCAACTTCGTTGATGAGTAAGATTCCAGAGAACAGCAATGTCCTGCTCCTTGGTTTAGGTGGTGGTACCATCGCCAATAGTATGATTAACCTTAAGTTTAATGTGGATGCTGTTGAGTTAGATGAAAGAATGCATGAGGTGGCTTCTACCTATTTCAGCCTCAGTAATAATGTTAATGTGATTATTGATGATGCAAGGCATTATATTGAAACAGCAGATAAAAAATATGATTTAATCTTCTTCGATGTCTTTAAAGGAGATATAATACCTGCCCATGTACTCACGCTTGAATGCTTTGAGAAAGTAAAGCAATTGCTAAATCCTAATGGTATGGTGGTTGTCAATTTTAATGGATTTTTGAAGGATGAAATAGGTAAACCTGGCCGTTCTATTTTTACAACATTGAAGCAGGCGGGATTTGAAACCATGATTCTGCCAACTCCTGGAGAAGAGAGTGAGCGGAATAATTTATTTATTGCCACCGTGCAGCATATTAAATTGGATAGCCTACGGTCTTCACTCTTATTCAAAGGGTTGCCTATGAATATGGATTCTCTCATGGTGAATCTCAACTCGTTGAATTTGGCTGATGCCGTTGTGCTAAATGATGATAGTCCAATATTAGAACTGTTAAACATTCCTGCAGCAAATCATTGGAGAAATGATTATCGTAAGGTTTATGCTTCATTATTCTCTGAAGCGGGAATCCCACTGTTTCGATAGATTATTGATCAGTTTTATAATAAAAAACTGTTAAAAGCGTTTTTGTGTTAATATTTAATACTGAATTTTGGGGAGATGAATTATAAAATATTGATATTCATCATTTTAAAACGCATTTTAAATACTAAATTCTTTTGAAAGCTAACAAAATGACTCAAAAAACTTGCAAAACTTGATTTAAGCACATATTTTTACAGGCATTCCAATTTTGTAGGAGTCCCTACTTGATTGTTATCCAATCCAATCCAACCGAATTTCCAACCTTTTTTAGTTGTACCCTAGCACTATATTTCTGAAATGAAAGTTTTAGAAATTGACGATATATCCAAACCCTTTGTTTAACCATCTTTTCATCATCAGTTAATCAAACAAAATGAAAACTTTTTTTAAGAACATTTGTTCTGCCCTGCTTTGTATCCTCGCAACAGGCGCTTTCATTAATGCAACCGCACAGAAAACGGTTATCTTTTCACGATCTACTTCAGGAAATTGGGTTGTTCCAGCTGGAGTGACTTCTATTGAAGTTGAATTATGGGGAGCTGGTGGCGGTGGCGGTTCAGTAGCAGGAAATAAACCTGGAGCTGGTGGGGGCGGCGGCGCTTATGCCAGTAAAATATTAACTGTCAGTCCTGGAGACTCTATTTCGTTTGCTGTTGGGAAAGGAGGCGTTGGGGCAAAGGGTGTTACTGTTGGTGAAAATGGTGGACTTAGTAGTTTCGGCTCTTTAAATGCGAATGGTGGATTTGCTGCATCTGGAAATGTTGCAGGTGCTGGTGCGTTAGCAGGATCAACTGGAAATATAAATCATTCAGGAGCTGCTGGTGGAAATGCTGCTGACGCAAGTGACAATGGAGGTGGCGGTGGCGGTGCTTCAGGGAATAGTGTTGCTGATGGTTTGCCCGGTTCAATGAATGATGGAGCAACTGGTGGAAGTGGAGGTGTTGGTGCTAATGGTGGAGGAAGTGGTGGAAATGGAGGCAATTTAAATGAATCCGGACTAGCAGGCACTCAGCCTGGTGGCGGTGGTGGTGGTGAAGGTGGAACAGGAGGTGCTGCATCGGATCAAGCTGCTGATGGTGGAGATGGTCAAATTAAAATTACATATTCATGCTCTACAGCATTTAGTTTAAATACTACAGCTGCTGCTGATACTTGTGGAAACAACGTTGTGCTTATTTCAGTTACTGCAGCAACAGCAAACCTTCCTGCTGGAAGGTATACCGTAACATATAATCTTTCTGGAGCCAATACAGTTGTTGGATCTACTGCTTTGATGACAGTAGAAACAGCAGGAATTGGTAAGTTTTATACATACGCTTTATTGAATTTTGGAAGCACACACATTACGATTACATCAATAATGAGTGGCGGTGGTGTTGGATATGATGGGTGTTCTTCAGACATTAGTTCTGGAAATACAGCTTCATTTAATGTAACCTCTGCGCCAATCCCTACTTTTATTGAGATTCCAAGTGCTACAACGGCACTCAATACAACAGTAATATATACAACACAATCAGGCCATTCGAATTATGTGTGGGTGATCCCAGGTAAGAAAAATGTTGATTATACCTTGATTTCTCCGCTTAAGATTACAGCTTCTACGTATAGCATTTCCTTACAGTGGAAGCGTGGAGGCTCAAAACTTGTCCAGGTGAACTACACTAGTACTGGCTGTTCGGGGGCATCACCTGCTTCTTCCCTTACAACAGTACCTGAAGTGATTTATACTGGGGCATTCATTGTAGACATGGGTCAAACCTCACAAACAATTGCAAATGGATTAAAGCCTTACGGCATGGTATATGATTTAATTAGAAATTATCATGTTCCGGTTCGCTGGGTGATTAATCAATCTAAAGTTGCTGATGGGGTAGATTTTCAATATAATGGTACTGATTACAAAGGTGGTACGTTTGTTATCTTGCCTGAGTTCAGGAGTCCTGCGGTAAATAGTCGTATTGCTTATTGGCAAGGTTTGGGTGTTATAGGAGAAACAACAACATCTGATTTCACCATAGATTATTCAATGACACTTAATTCATTTCCAAGGTGGGCGATCAATACCCACAATGGATCAATTCCTCAACGGTATTTATCTAATGCTGGAATTAATTTAACTGACTTCCCTGGTGCGTATTATTTTAGCGATGCAAATTCATTAGGAGAATGTGATGATCTTTTCATCATGCCACATTCCTATCCAACATGGGCAGAACATGGAAACTTAATGAATTGGAATCTTAATTTCAAAGGAAGTATTTGGGTTTCTTGTATTTCAGGAAGTTTATTAGAGAACTTGGTTAATCCAGCTGACAAAACACAGCAAACCAACTTTCTATCAGTTAAAGATCCATCAGTTGATTTAACAACTTTATATTCAGCTGGGGGCCCTACGCCAGGACTAAATTATACATCGGGCAATAGTTTAAGACTTTGGTATAATCACGACAATGCGACACCTCCTTATATTCACTTCTTGCCAACCGATCCAATTTCACAATTTGTTGGAACAATCGACACCTCTCAAACAGTTGGTTCAGAGCAAATATATGTTCCTCGTCAAAAAGGTGGAGTTGCTGGTTGGAGACCTGGTGCACAAATCATTTCATATGACCCAACGCAAAGTGATGTTACTAGTTTAAGACCTGATCTTCGTAATGCTGCAGTTGCCATTTTATATGGTCGTGGTTTTGATGATCCAAACAGGGGTTATGTTATGTATGAAGCTGGTCATGATCATGCATCAATTGAAGACGGACCCCATGTAGCAGGCCAACGTGCATTTTTAAATTTTTCTTTTTCTCAGGCAAATGATAAAGTTCCACAGATTTCATCTTCTACTCAGACTAGTGATCGAGTTTGGTTGTCTGGGGGATTGAATACAGGGTTTTCTGTGATTGCTAATTCACCAGTTGGAGCAACATTGACTTATCAGTGGACTTCTAGTGTTGATGGCGGAACATTTACAAACCCTACTGGTAGTTCTACATCCTTTAATGCACCTGAAGTTACTGTTGAAACAGATTGTTTTATTACTTGTGTCATCACAGATAATTGCGGCAGACAATCTTTCATGTCATATACAGGTATAATCTATCCTCCTGATGCTTTGCCAGTTTCTATCATCAAGTTTACAGCAAAAGCAACACCACAGAATACAGTATCCCTATCATGGACAACATCATCTGAATCAAACAACGACGGATTCATGGTAGAAAGACAGTCTCAAAGTGATAATGGCAAGTATGAGGCTATCGGATTTGTAAAAACAAAAGCACTTTATGGGAAGAGTACCAATCAGTTGAATTATACATTCGTTGATCCTAAGGTTCATCAAAATGAGGTAGTTTATTACAGATTGGCTCAGGTAGATCTTGATGGCAAAACCATGTATTCTGAAGTTCGTTTCGTGAAATTTGGTACTACATCAGTTGCTATGGTATTCCCTAACCCAAGTCAGGGCAGTGTAAACATCAGCAGAACAGCAGATGGCAAAAAGATGAATATCCAAGTGATTGATCAGCTTGGGCGCATCGTAAACAGAGTAGATGGTATCACTGATCCAACCTACCGTTTGGATAACCTCAAAAATGGTATCTATACCATCAAGTTGATGTATCCAGAAACTGGCGCTCAAATACTACAAAAAATAATCGTTCAGAAATAAATAATCATTACCGAGAGAAGTAAGCCCTCACCAATTGGTGGGGGTTTTTTATTAGACGTTAGATATTAGACGTTAGAAGTTAGTGTTAATGATATAGACGTTAGATATTAGACGTGAGTTGTGAGATGATAGTCTCAGATATTCGTTGTGAGAACACGTTTTTTATTGTTTGCCTTTGCTCTACATTCAAACATGGGCGCGGTAAAAAGTTATGAAGATTTGATTGTTTGGCAGAAATCTGTTTGTTTGGTTGAGGAAATCTATACCCTTACTTCATCGTTCCCTAAATCTGAATTATTTGGATTGACTTCCCAAATGAATCGCTCAGCAGTTTCAGTTCCAAGTAATATTGCAGAAGGGTTTGGTAGGCGACCAAGAGATGAATTCAAGCGTTACTTAAAGATTTCCTTGGGCTCGTTGTATGAATTGAAGACACAGGTATTAATATCAAATAGGTTGGGATTTATCACTTATCAGCAGATGAAATCACTAGAAGATTTATTCTTATCCATTGATAAGATTATACATACTATTCTAAAAAAATGGTAGAAATAGGGTGCGTAATATCTAGTTTGGGCATAAAAAGGTTCATTTTTTGTAAAAGGTAAATTAGAAAAACTAATACCTCTCATCTCTCGTCTCACTACATTTATTATTATAAGCTTTATCACTATCCATTGATAAGATTATACATACTATTCTAAAAAACTGGTAGAAATAGGGTGTGTAATATCTAGTTTGGGCATAAGAAGGTTCATTTATTGTAAATGGTCAATTAGAAAAACTAATACCTCACATCTCTCGTCTCACGTCTTTTTATTACTTTTGCACTCTAAATTACCTATCCCCAATGGCCGGTCAATTAAAAGAAGTAAGAAATAGGATAAAATCGGTACAATCTACTCAGCAGATTACCAAAGCAATGAAGATGGTTAGTGCGGCTAAGCTTCGTCGTGCGCAAGATGCTATCATCCAAATGAGACCTTATGCCAATAAGCTTCAAGATATGCTTGCCAATATCGTTAGTAATGACGACGGCGGTTCAAGTGGTTCTTTGGCTGAGGAAAGGGTAATAAGCAAGGTATTGTTTATCGTAGTTACAAGTGATCGTGGATTGTGTGGAGCATACAATGCTAATATTCAAAAGCTTGCCTTGTCTACTATTCAGGAAAATTATGCAGCTGCTCAGCAGGCTGGAAATGTCTCAATATGGGCTATTGGTAAGAAGGGCGCTGAGTTTTTCCAGAAAAAGGGATTTAATGTAAATACTAATTTCAGGGACACATTCCTTCAATTGTCGTTTGAAAAAGTACAGGAATGCGCTAAAGCAGCTATTGAAGCCTTCAAGCAAAAAGAATTTGATGTTATTGAGGTAGTATATAGTGAATTTAGAAATGCAGCCACACAGCGTTTTGCCGTGGAGCGGTTTTTGCCAATCTCAAAAGTAAAACCAGCTGCGGGTGCTAGTACGGCAAAAGCAGATTTTATTTTCGAGCCAGAAAAAGAACAGTTGATCGCTGAGCTGATGCCTAAAATTCTCAATACTCAGCTTTTTAAAGCAGTGCTTGATTGCAATGCTTCTGAGCATGGAGCACGCATGACGGCTATGGATAAGGCTTCTGAGAATGCCAATGAATTACTCAAGTCACTAAAAATATCATATAATAGAGCACGACAAGCAGCTATCACGACCGAGTTAACTGAAATTGTAAGTGGCGCAGCTGCATTACAAGGTTAACCGACCAAGTTTACTGTTTTTCTCCTATTTTTATCAAAATAACCGGCCTTAGGGTCACCACTGTAGTATTGTAAAATGGACATTTCAAACTTAATCACCCATATCGAAGCACTCATTTTTGCGAGTGAAAAGCCATTAACATCGATTGATGTGGTTGAACTCATAAACAATGCTTTCGGGTTTTTGGATGATAAAATCGGAATCGACCAGGTTGAAACATCTATTGACGGGATCAGAGAAAAATACAATGCCGAATTCTATCCATTTGAATTAAGGCAAAGTGGAGGCGGATGGCAGTTTCTTACAAAAAAGGAATATCATCAAACTATCGCCCAGCTTAACGGGGATAAGTTTCTAAAAAGACTTTCTACTGCAGCTATGGAATCGTTGGCCATCATTGCCTATAAACAGCCCATCACTAAATCTGAGATTGAAGCTATTCGTGGAGTAAACTCTGACTATAGTATTCAAAAATTATTGGAAAAGGAATTGGTGGTCATTTCTGGAAGAAATGAAGAAATGGTAGGTAAACCACTTATATACGGAACCTCTAGACATTTCATGGATTATTTCGGCATCAACAATTCAGATGAACTTCCAAAAATTAGTGAAGTGCTTGCTGAGCAGATGGTAGAGCCGACATTAGTTAATGCTGAACATTTTGAAGTTGATGGTTCTGCTGCCGAAACAGCTCAAACCGAAGAAGAAGTGATAAGTGCAATCGAAAACAGCAATGAAGAAGAGAATCTTACTATAGAAATGGACGAACAACAACAATCATCAGAAGAAAATGATACAGATGTTGAGTCTGCAAATTCATAATTCATAGTCCATATCATTCAGATGCATCCTGTCCTTTCTCCAACTACTTTATTGAATATCGCAAACGAATACGGTACACCATTGTATGTGTATGATGCAAAATGTATTGAGCATCAATATAAACTACTTGCTCATACGTTTCGCAGAAGTGATACACGAATTTTTTATGCATGTAAGGCATTGACCAACATCAATATTCTTCAGATTATCCTGAGGATGGGAGGCGGAATTGATTGTGTAAGCATCAATGAAGTGAGACTTGCTCTCAAAGCCGGATTTGAGCCCAGCCAAATTATTTTTACACCCAATAGTGTTTCATTAGCGGAATACATCGAAGCCACAGATTTACAGTTGAATATTAATATTGACAACTTATCTATTTTAGAGGAATTTGGAAATCATTTTGGCGGAACGTATCCAGTAATCATTCGACTTAATCCTCATATCATGGCAGGTGGAAATATTAAGATTTCTACTGGCCATATTGATAGTAAGTTCGGCATTTCTATAGCACAAGCTGAAGAGATTAAATCAATTATTTCTTCTACTGGAATTCAAATTAAAGGTCTTCATATTCATACGGGAAGTGAAATAAAGGATATTGACGTTTATATAAAAGGCCTTGAATTGGTATTGGAATTAGCTAAGGATTTCCCAACTGTTACTGTAATTGATTTAGGTGGCGGATTCAAAGTGCCCTATAAAAAAGACGAGCTGGGAACAGATATGGAAGCCTTAGGGGAAAAAGTAGCAGAGGCATTTTCAAAATATAAAGATGAAACCGGCCGCACATTTCAGTTGTGGTTTGAACCTGGAAAGTTTCTCGTTAGTCAGTGTGGTTATTTTTTGGTGAAAGCCAATGTGCTAAAGCACTCTCCAGCACGAAGTTTCGTAGGAGTGAATAGCGGATTCAATCACTTGATTCGTCCAATGTTTTATGATGCCTATCATTTGATTACTAATTTATCTAACCCTCAAGGCGAACTAAACACCTACAATGTGGTAGGGAATATTTGCGAAACCGATACGTTTGCATGGGATAGAGAACTCAACGAAGTAAGGCCTAATGATATTCTATTGTTCAATAATGCAGGGGCTTATGGATTTGAAATGAGTAGCCGATTTAATTCAAGACTAAGGCCTGCTGAAATATTGGTTGAGGGTGAAACACATAAATTAATAAGACGAAGAGAAACCTTTGATGACCTTATCGAAGGGATGATTTTTTAGACTCCTTCAAGTAGCTCCCATCAAATGTGCATCGTATTCCTCTATGGTTCCCACACGCCTCTAATTCTTTTACTTTTACACTGTTGTTTTTAAAATTGAATTCAATGATGCAATGATCATCTGATTTATTGTATTGAAACACTTTCGGTTTAACTTGAATAATATCCCCACGAAGTGTCCCGACACAGTTACCTGTATGCTTACTCAATTTGATAAAAACCTTTAGCTTATTGGGTTTTCCCCCATCACGAATTGAAACAAAATTATTTTTATCCATCACATAATTACCACTAAAAGAATTTTTTGATGGCAGCGTGTCGATAGGATTGTAAACAATCGATTCTTCAACAGTTTCATTGCTTTCAGTGAGGATTAATGTAAACATTCCTTCTGTGTTGTACACATAAGCACTCTTATTATAGATGATTTTACCATCTGCTGATTTTTTATTCCTAATCTTAATAACAGTTAATTTTTTATCAATGCCACCTTCAAAAATAACAGCAGGGTCATCGCTTTTCTGAGCGAGCTCCATTCCTGCAGCATAGTTTTGATTTTTATCGAAGCAAAGAATGTAGGCCACTTTTTTTTCTTTCTTTTCTGCCACAAGAAATAAATACGTTTCTTCTGATTCAACTTTAAATTTCCCCTTTCTGTAAAATTTTATATCTGTTGCTTTACCAAACGATTTTTTAAAAAGGCTGTCTGGAATAAATTCAAGCACTCTTTTCGATTTGATGAAAAAGCTATCTGACTCCTTTTTACCTATGTTAACTATATTAAAATTGATTGGCAATTCAACGTCTACAAATGATTCGATAAAATCCACCGTATCAATTGGCTCATCACTGTTGATGTCCTTTATTTTTTTGCCACAGGAGCTTATCAGCAAAAAAGTGAACAACGTTGGAATAAGTAAACGCATAAACAGGGTTTTTACAAAGTAAAGAAATATGAGCTAAGTTGTCAATATGGATTTTATGTTGAGATGTTTCTCAGAATGAGCTCAAAAAACAGCCTCTTTGTGTCTAATATACATATTAATTTTTATCATTTAAATAAATCAGTTTATCTTGCAGCCTAATCTAACGAAAAAGAGGCATGGCAGGATTTACTAATTACACAGTTCCGTACACATCAGATTCTCAGTATTCAAAAAAAGTCGCTTATTTTTCTATGGAGTTTGCGATTCATCAACCCTTAAAAATTTATAGTGGAGGACTTGGTTTCTTATCAGGCTCACACTTGCGAAGTGCTTACGAGCTTCGTCAAAACCTCATTGGAATAGGTATTCTTTGGAAGTATGGTTATTACGACCAAGCACGAAATCAAGATCAAACATTGCAGGTTCAGTGGAATGAAAAAATATATAATTTTTTGGAAGATACAGGCATTAAGTTTCAAATCATGATTCATGATGCGCCAGTTTGGGTAAAGGTTTTTTACCTTAATCCAGAAACATTTAAATCAGCTCCACTTTTTTTATTGAGTACTGATTGCCCTGAAAATGATTATGTTTCTCAAACGATAACGCATCGTTTATATGATGCAAACGTTGCAACCAAAGTGGCACAATTTATATTACTTGGAGTTGGTGGGGCAAAGCTTGTTGATGAACTTGGATTTAATCCTGAAGTATATCACCTAAATGAAGCGCATGCTATTTCATCAGCTTTTTATTTGTATAAAAAGTTCAACGGCGATTTAGCAGAAATTAAAAAGAGATTGGTTTTTACTACACATACTCCAGAAGAAGCTGGTAATGAAAAGCATGATATTTATTTGTGCAACAAAATGTCTTATTTCAATGGAGTTCCATTGGAGGAAGTGCGACAAATTACTGGCATGAATGATGATCAATTTAATCATTCGCTTGTTGCCTTGCGTTTTGCCCGATTGTCTAATGCCGTCTCAGAATTACATGGTCATGTTAGTCGAAAAATGTGGAATAAACATGAAGGTATTTGTCCAATTATTCATGTTACCAATTCACAGAATTGGCGTTACTGGGCAGATAAGCAGTTGTACTTTGCGATGGATGAACAAAATGAGGAACGTTTTATCGATCGGAAAAAATATTTGAAAAAGAGAGCCTTTGATTTAGTGGCAGATCAAACGGGAAAACTATTAGACCCAGATGTCTTTACTATTGTATGGGCAAGACGTTTTGCCGGATATAAGCGCGCTGACATGATCACCCGAGATAGGGATCGATTCCACGAATTGATGAATAATAAAAAATACCCTGTTCAGTGTATTTGGGCTGGAAAGCCTTATCCGGTTGACTATCCAGCAATCACCGAATTTAATCATCTTGTGCACTTGAGCAAACAGTATCATAATATGGCGGTTTGCACAGGCTATGAGCTAGGGTTGAGTAAGAGGCTTAAGCAAGCTTCTGATGTTTGGTTGAATAATCCTCGTGTACCTAGGGAAGCATCAGGCACAAGTGGTATGACGGCAGCAATGAATGGAGCAGTTAATTTTTCAACCAACGATGGTTGGATAGTTGAATTCATAAACCATGGTAATAATGGATTCGTAGTGCCTCCGTTGGATTATGAAAGCATGAATGTACAGGATCAAGATCAGTATGACCTAGATGAAGTGTATCGCATTTTACATGAAGAAATTCTTCCTCTATATTATGATAATCCCCATACTTGGAGAGAAGTTGTTCAGAATGGCATGAGAGACGTACGCTTCAAATTTGATTCAAATCGGATGGCGCATGAGTATTATGAGTTGCTGTATAATGGATAAGATGGTTGAAGTGGTTTAAGAGGTTGTGCGTTTTTTACTTATTTTGGTAAAAGCATTTTGTATCCCGCTTTAACCCTTCCAGCTGAAATGTCATCTAACTTTTTCTTTAGCAATTTTTTC
>CANKGM010000040.1 GCA_947481355.1 Chitinophagaceae bacterium | reverse complement strand
GAGTAGCAATAGTTATATAGTCGACCGAATCAAATCCATTGGACAAGAGAAATACTTTAAACCCTAATTCAATTTGCCGAGGATTTTCATTTTTAAACTGGCTATGCTTTATGTGATTCTGCACATACTGGTATATTAAACTTGCTTTTTCAACTCCTTGAATAGATAGATTTTTATTTCTGCTACTTAATGCAAGCCCATTTTGATTTCGAACAGTTGACCCAACTACCAAATCAACATCCAATTCGTTTAAATACTTTTTAAGCAATGTATCAACAACTTTGACTTGTTGAAAATCCTTTTCACCGAGATAAAGTTTATTTGGTTTTATCAATGAAATGAACCGATGTAGCACATTACACACACCTTGAAAATGACCTGGTCTGTAACCCCCTTCTAATATGTAGTCTAAATTGTTGATTTCGAAATAAGGTAGTTGAGCAGTTCCAAGGGGATAAACATCTTGAAATGTTGGCAAATACAAAGCATCAACTTTTTCTTGCTCTAAAAACTGAATATCGGCTTCAAGTGTACTGGGATACTTATTGAAATCCTTTATATCATTAAACTGAGTAGGATTTACATATATAGTTACTATAACAAAATCAGATTGCTTTTTAGCCAATTGTATAAGAGAAAGATGTCCCTCATGAAGGGCACCCATAGTCGGTACATATCCAATAGACTTCCGTTCAATTGAATTCAACACATTCTCTAACACTGAAAGATTGCTGATTATTACCATCTTAAGTAAACTAAAATTAGAGTTATTTTTGCTGTAAATTTATTTAATGTTAGAGGGTAAAAATATTATATTGGGTATTACAGGTGGTATTGCGGCATATAAAATGACCTCATTGACACGTCTGCTTGTAAAGGAAGGTGCTTCAGTGAAAATTATTATGAGTCCTGAAGCAGTTCAATTTGTATCACCTCTTGTACTTTCTACTTTATCAAACAATGAAGTTCTTATTCATTTACACGAAAACAATCAATGGAATAATCATATTGAATTAGCCACTTGGGCAGATTTAATGATTATTGCACCTGCTACCGCAAATACAATAGCTAAAGCAGCACATGGATTAAGTGACTCTCTACTCCTTGCTACGTTTCTAAGCAAAAAGTCAAATATCTTATTTGTCCCAGCTATGGATGAAGACATGTGGTTAAATCCGATTACACAACAAAATATTGACATCTTAAAATCCTTTCATCATGATATACTTCCTGTTGGCGAGGGATTTCTAGCCAGTGGCATTGAAGGAAAGGGAAGAATGCTCGAGCCTGAAGAAATTTTACTGTACATAAAAGAACATTATGGTCGATCAAAGAGTTTATCGAGTAAAAAAATATTAATCACAGCTGGTCCTACCCAAGAATCTATTGATCCAGTCCGCTTTATCAGCAATCACTCCTCTGGCAAAATGGGTGTCGCACTAGCAGAAGTATGTTACGAGAATGGTGCTGAGGTAACTTTAATACTAGGACCTACTGATGTAAAGCCAATCTATAAAGGCATTGAAGTAGTTTCAGTTATAACTGCAGAGGAAATGAAAATAACCTGTGATGAATACTTTAAGGACACCAACATCCTCTTCATGGCAGCTGCAGTAGCTGATTACAAACCTATGACTAGATCTAGTCAGAAAATAAAAAAGAAAGACGAAGAGCTCGAGTTGAAACTTTGTAAGAATGATGACATTTTAAAAGGCCTTGGACTAAAGAAAAAAGAAGATCAAGTAATAATCGGATTTGCATTAGAATCAGAAAATGAAATAGAAAATGCATTGTCTAAATTGAAATCAAAAAATCTTGACTTCATTGTGCTCAACTCATTAAAAGATGAAGGCGCAGGATTTGGATACGAGACCAATCAAGTAACCTTGATAAATAAAAAAGGAGATAAATTTCCTTCAGATTTATTGTCCAAAAAAGAAATTGCAAAATTCATTCTGTCTCATCTGTTTTTTTAGAATAGCTAACAGTAATACTACCCTAATAAGAGGCATTAATTAAACTTCCAATATCTTGAACGGATTTCAAGTTAGTTAGTTGAGTGGAGTCAAATCCATAAAATGCAGTAAAGGTATAATTAGGCGGGACTTCTTTCATATGTCTGAAGCCATGATCACCAGTTAAAATAATATTGTATCGATTGTCTTTTGTAAGTTCAGCGATTAATGATGAAAGCTTAGTATTTGAAAACTTCCAATAAGCATAATAATTCTCAATTGTACGCTTTTTACCGGCCTTGTTCTTCTGAAATTCCTTGCCGTATGAAAATGGCTGATGGGGTATTAACAAGTGCATGTAAACAAAATAATGATCGTCTTTTATATCAATCAATTTATTAGGAACCGAATCGAATAGATACTTATTATGAGCAAAATGATCCCCATTCTCATTGTCTTTTGAAAAATTAAATGGGTTGAATATGCTACGATTGAACACTTGCTCAGTAAAGCTCTTAGCATAAAAATAAACCCTATAAGGGGCCTTACTTTCGCCGATATCAAAAATTCCAAAATTATAAAACGAAGTACCTTTTTTAATCAAACTATCATAAAGTGTAGATCTAAGTAACCGTTGGCCCGTATAGTCGAAACTCGGAATTTGTTCATCCTGTTTACGAAAATTAAAATTAAACAAAGATGAAATACTATTAATTGTAACCGTACTATAGCTATAGTTTCGCTCTACAACATTCCAATTTTTATCTTTTAAAGAAGACGAAAATGAAAAAATAGTACTGTCGTGAAAATGTTTAAATAAGTCAGTAGGCGAAGCATATTCATCAGCAATGATCAAAATGGTTGGCTTGGGCTTACCAAGATTAGGAGTAATAGCAATGGGTTGCGATTGAACATTTCTGTTTTTGAAGTACGATTTATTCTGATTGAATTTATAATAAAGTGTATTGAGAAAAAATATCAGAAAAAAAACATTGACAACTTTAATGAATAATTTGATATGATTTCTAAAGATAAATTGAACCCCAAATGAAAGTAATAAAGCAGCAGGCATAATATACCTAAACTTGACTGTCGAACGAAAAAAAATCAAGTTTAAGGTGATATATATTCTTGAAAAAATAGTGTCATAATAAAAGACCGTTAGGATAATTGCATTGCATACAATATACAATAAGAGTCTTTTGGGAATTGGATTGAATAGCCTAGAATATAATATAGAAATAAATACCAGCACGATAACTGAAATCGAAACATTCAACACCGAAGTCAATGGCGATAGTATCAATCCAGAGGAAATGATAACAAGGTAAGGCAGTATAAGAATTAGAAAAGAAGCCCGGCCTAAATAATCTAGCTTATCGTTTTTGTCGCTCATGATAACTTTTCTAAAAGAATTAACTTTCTGAGAGACTCTTTCAGGCTTATTACTTCTTTTATGTTGAAATAAACAGAGAGTGCCTTGATGAATTCGGCTTCATCATATTCTTTATAATCATGTGTTTTATCTTTTAGCAAAATCGAAACCTTGCTATCCCCTTTAGGGATGAATTCAATGATGACATAGCCTTTGGAAAAACTTGAAAACATTTCCGCTATTTGGCTAAAAGACAAATTCTTAACAATAGACAAATGATGTATCAAAGCCAATCCAAAAACCATATCAGACTTTCCTCTGTTGAAAATAGAACGGTGCTCCTTGTTTAACGCTCCCAAGTCGGGTGTTGTTTCAGTTAAATCTCCAGCTAAGGCAGTAACATTTTTTATTTTCTTCTTTCGAATCTGTGCCTCTATTTGATCTACACAAGAATCATCATATTCCAGGGAAATCACATTCTCTGCATACTCAGAAGCAATGAAAGAAAACTTGCCGGTATTTGCTCCTAAATCAAGTACTGACTTAGGCTTTATGTGATCTAGCCAACCTCTAATCACTTCCTCTTTATGAATCAAATATGTGGTTGATTCAATATCGTTATCATAATAACCTGACCAATGATGGGTATATTGATAAGCCTTCTTCCAACGAAGTATGGTACTCTCAATCATGTTTAAGATTGAACGCACTTTCTCAGTTGAAAACCCTTTAGATGGTTTGCTGGATTCAGTTAAAGCAATGGAATTTTGTGAATACTTAGAATGGATATGAATGTTTAATAATGTAGTAATGTTTAACCAAGATTTTAAAGGCAACTGTTTGCTGATAAAATTCAAGGGCAACCCCCTCAATCTTGATATTGTTATCCTTCCCCACTGATTTCCGTTATAATGCATTAGCGCTATGGGGCCTAAAAATTCTTCTGCAAACTGACGATAAGCAAGCCACGGGTCATTCTCCTTGAAGAAAATAAATGAACTCGTGTCAAACATAATGGCTTTCCCACCCTTTAAGTAAAAATTATACGGCGTAGCATCCTTTAAAATCATGCCATGTGAAAGTGCTATTTTGTTTATACGTAAATAGGAAAGCATAGCCTTACGCCACTGTGTATACGACCATTCGAAAGGATAACTTTGAAAAGGGATTTGATCTGGACAAATCAACTTGTATACATCAGATTTATCTGAAGGATGTTCTATTTCTTGATGACTGACTAAAAGATTTTTCTCTACAAGCTGCTTATATAATCCTGAGCTCATTAAGTGATCGTACTCAGATTTATATTCATTGGAAATATAGCGTACATATTTACCAGATTCGAAAACTACTCTGGCAGCAGGATCTTTGAAGGAAATATAATTTGTTGCAATCATTATTCGGGAGTTTCAGCTTCATCATCTTCATCACGCTTCTTTTTGAACAAACTGTATTTTACATAAGAAATGATACGCTTTGAAAAAACTACCACAGTCAAAAAACCAGACAACAATGCCTGAAAAAGTAGGCTCCCGGATCCTGGATCAATATAAAGGAAATGCATTATGTATGGTTTACGTTGCTAATTATCTATACATATTAAAAATACTTAATTCAACATAATCCAACAAAACAATCAGTATCTACATATCACTGCTAGAAGCGGCAAAATCAAGAAGCTTAAAAGAAACCAGTTGCTTTTAAAAAAAATGTAAGAATTTGAAACGCTTTAAGGCCAACTGAAATCCATAGGTAAAGGATATTGCAATGAATGCAGAAGCGCCTAGCCTACCGCCATATTTCATAAAAACACCCTCGGTGCTAAGGTAAATAAGGGAATAAATGAAGGCTGAAATAGCAATTTGAACCCTTTTTGGATGTACTGTTGGTGATACCATGCCAACAAATGATGCGCCAAAGTAAATAACTGGGATATGTTGTGTTAAGTAAGGTGATAATAGAGAAGGAAAGAAATGGAAGAACAATGCCACTATTAACGAAGTCAATGCAGATGCACGAACAACACCTAGCTTCCATTCAATGCTAACAATCGAAGTAAATATTGCTCCGAAAATAGCTGTACCCATCAATACAATCGAATTAATCATACTAATTAAAAAAAATAATTAAAAAGTAAGTAACAAAAACTGCCCATAATGCTACAGCTCCAAGTTTACCACCAATTCCATGAAACATGTTTCGCGATATAACAAAAAATATCCCTGCAATAGCACCTGAACAAATAATGAAACCTAAGCCATTAGCGATAATTGGAGAAGTCATACCTACAAAACTTCCGCAATACATTAAAGGTGGCAATTGACTAGCAAACGCCCACTTCCGGTTAACTGATGGAACAAATGAAGCGCCAAGCCCAACTATCGATGAAGAAATCACTACACTTAAATGAAGAAACTGTATCAAATAATAAGTGAGCACAGCACCTATTACTACAAAGAAAATAGCTCTAACAATCTCAAAAAAAAATACGTGATTATCGTGCTTCAAACTCAATTGAAACCTGAGTGTCAATACCATACCTATGCATAGGAGAGACAATAGAAAAATATTCATAGGCTCAGCACCTGTCCTCAAGAATACTCCAAGTAGAAAATAAAAATTTAATACAGAGAATAGCGTCAATGATGAAAAGTGCATGATTCGTTTCAACTCTACGTATTTTAAGAATGGGAAAAAACTCGTGTATAGATCACTTGACAATTCATTATTTCTAAAAAAATATTAAAAAATAAATTATGATGAAGCTACAAATAAAATAAATAAAATTAGATGGTCTTAACATACAGATTATCAGGTGTTAAGCGAGAAATAAATGATTTGTGTATGCTTTATAAAAGAAGATGTTAAAAATCATAATGCTTAAACAAAAAGTGATGAGGATTCTTGTAAACGCAATTTAAAGGGAATAATTTCACCGCATGAAAACCTTATCAACATTACTCCTGCCTATATTGATTTTTTTTTCAAGTTCATGCACCCATGAAAGCATTGTTCAGCCCACCTATACTGACACTGGTAGTATAATTGTTGACCCTCCAACACCCAATGTAAAATCGGATACTGTCTGCTTTAATACAGAAATACTACCCTTATATACAACTTATTGTAGCTCACCAGGCTGTCATGATGCTATTTCTCACAGAGAAGGCATCACCATAACTAACTATGCACAAATAAAAAATGGCATCACGGCTAAAAACCCAAGTAGAAGTCCGTATTATACAATAATTGGCAATGGCATGCCACCTAAGAATAGTCCAAAAATGACTTCAGACCAAATAGCCACTATTCTAAAATGGATTAACCAAGGTGCATTAAATACCAATTGTATCAACTCATGTGATACAACGAAATTTACCTATACAGATCCTATCCAGGGATTGATTTCAACAAATTGTAACGGATGCCATGGGATTTCACCCGGCTCTGGAAATGTATACCTTGGTGATTATGCTAGTGCTAAAGCATATATATCAGCAAACCAGGCATTATTTATAAATGCAATCACTCATTCTACTAGCCTAACTCCTGCTCAACGCATGCCTCCATCCAACAAAATGGTGGATTGTCAAATCAGTCAGTTCGAAAAATGGATTAACGCAGGATACCCTCAATAAACAATATGAAAAAAATAGCCATCCCGTTTGTTGTCCTTTTAATGTTTCTCATAAGTTCATGCTATTACGACAAAGCTGAACTCATTTATAATCAAAATGTAGCGTGCGACACATCCAATGTAAAATATAGTACAGTAGTAGCCCCAATTCTCAACACCAACTGCAATGGCTGTCATGGTGGAAATGCAGCCATGGGTGCTGGAATTATTTTAGACAATTACGCTTCCACAAAAGTATACATTGACAATAGAAGGCTTATTAATTCAATTCTACAAAATGGCACGGCCTCGAACATGCCTAAAGGTGGAGGAAAATTAGATGCGTGTACAATTAGAAAGATAAATAGCTGGATAAATAAAGGTGCACTAAATAATTAATCACTATAACATGAAAACAACTGCCCTATCGCTTCTCTCGACCCTACTCTTGTGTGCTCTTACTATTACCACTAATGCACAGAAAGTGTATGCTACAAAAACAGGACAAGTATTTTTTAATGCCACAGGAGGTATAGAAAAAATTGCTGCTGTTAACAATCAAACAGATTCGAAATTTGTTGATCAAACTGGTCAAATCATTTTTGCAGTACTAGTCAAAGGATTCAAGTTTGAAAACCAACTCATGGAAGACCACTTCAACGAAAATTATATGGAGTCGTCTAAATTTCCTAAAGCTGATTTCAAGGGATACATCACCAACGTGAAAGAGATTAATTTTTCAAAAGATGGCAGCTATCCAATTACAGTAGATGGTGATTTAACCATCCATGGAGTGGCAAAAAAAGTTAGCACAAAAGGTACGCTCAAGATTGAAAAAGGACAACCACAAATTGAAGGCGAATTCGTCATCAAAATAAAAGATTATGGAATAACAGGCCTATACATAGGCGACAAGATTGCTGCAGATGCATCAATCACCATCAACTGTAAATATTAAAAAATGCCTTCACCAAAAAAAATCATTGTTTTCGGTCTATTATTTGCAGTTACTGCTCCTATCATTTCACAAGCACAGATTGACCTATTTGCAGAAAAGAGTGAACCAGTTCGAGATATTGTTACAGCTACGTTTAAAAGCACGAGAATAGTAAATGGACAATCCATTGAGAATGTAGGAAAAGGTGTACTTGATTTCAGGATATTACACAGATTCGGACAATTAAGCGACGGTGGTTATAATTTATTCGGACTTGATCAGGCCTCTATGCGCTTAGGCTTGGATTATGGTATTACTAAAACATTGATGGTAGGAATTGGAAGAAGCACTTTTGAAAAACAATACGATGGCACAGTTAAAATGAGGTTGCTATCACAATCTACGGGTGGCAAAAATTTCCCATTTTCATTGAGCTATGCAGGCACTATGATGTATAAATCATTACGGAATACAAATACCACATACATTCCATACGAAACAGATAGATTTACTTTTGCTCACCAAATCATTATGGCTAGAAAGTTTAATGATTATTTTTCACTGCAATTAACCCCTACGGTTGTTCACTATAATATTGTTGCAACAAAAAATACGCCTAATGATTTTATATCCTTAGGTATTGGCATGAGGGAAAGAATCAGCAAAAGAGTAAATTTTACTCAAGAATATTATTATAGGTTCAATAAGATAGATGGGTATTACAATTCACTTTCAGTTGGATTTGACATTGAAACAGGAGGTCACGTATTTCAACTTCATGTAACCAATTCAACTGGTATGACCGAAAGAACCTTCATTAATGAAACGGCAGGCCAGTGGGGAAAAGGAAACATTCGCTTTGGATTTAATGTATCCAGGGTGTTTACTGTAAGAAAACCTAAAGAATTCAGAAAATAGATTGAAATGAAAAGAATAATTCTGTCTGCACTTGTTTTAATATTGATTATTGCTGCTTCAGGCTACTACTATGTGTTTATATATTCCAAGAACAGAAAATTTGATATGGAACACGCTGAGTCCATGAACATTAAAGCAGATGAATTGGTGAAGGCTTTTCAAGAGAACGAAGCAAATGCTAATAAACTATACTTAGATAAAGTATTATTGATTACTGGCGTGGTAGGCGCAACTGCAAAAACACAAGCTGGAGAAAATAGTGTAACATTGAGCTCGTCAGATCCTTTTTCCGGAGTTATGGCTACGCTCGACTCTACTGTAACTAGTCAAGTAAATGTTGGCGACACTATTGAAATAAAAGGTTTTTGCAAAGGATTTTTGAGTGATGTTGTCATCACCAATGCCTTAATACAATAATTAGTTTTAGATATCTACAATTATCTCCATGCCAGTTGCATAAAACGCGCAAAGGGGTCAGCAAAATAGGCCATGAATTTAGTGTCACTAAAAGATACTTTCTGTCGAGTCTTTTTCATCTCAATGTATCTCTGAAGTGAAATTTGATTGGCCTCTTTTTGCCTGGGTAATTCAACCTGTTCCCCTAAAGATAACATTGCCAGTATAACAGGAAAATTGACTCCCGCTTTTACATAAGATGGTGCAACAGAAGCCCAGAATCTACCATTAATTTCAAGTACATAAATAGCGTTGTTACGAGCATCTCTGCGAATGTCTACACACGCAACGCCATGCCAATTCAACAACTTCATCATTCGATCAACTACTGAAATTACTTGAGCATCTTCATGATACTCTAGTGTATCATTTGAATTGAAATCAGAACCTGTCTTTATGGGTGATTCTTGAATCGTATAACATAAAATTTCACCATGCCTGCATATAACATTACAGGTAATGTCTGAACCAACAATAAATGGCTGTAAGATAAAATTTGATATGCGATCAGATTCCTGCGTAAAAAAGGAATTCAACGCTTCTCTATTTAAAATCTTTTGAATCATTCTGCCTGCAGAACTTCTAACGGGCTTAACCAATAATGGAAACCCAAAATCGGCAATAATACTCTCTAGCTTAACCTCATTATCAAATGTGGTGAAAGGCGGACATGGAAGATTATGCTCATCAAGAAACTCTGCTAATTTTCCTTTATGGATACCAATATTAAATAAATCTGGTTCCGTTCCCCAAAGACAAGTTGCATAATTACCCAGTAAATCTCTACTCTCTGTAACCTTTCGAATATCAATTTCATCATATGGCATAATCAAATCAATCTGATGTTTCTTTACTATCCTAATTATATGATCGGACTGATTATCAGATTCGTTATAGAAATATGCTTTTTTTACAAACCTCGAAAATTTTCCGGCATTTTTTGCATTGTGCGTCAATAAGTAACAAGTAAAACCATACCGATGCAAACAATAAAGTACACCAAGGCATATATTTGAATCCCAACCTATGAGCAAAACAGAACGGGGTGTATTTAAGGTCATTTAAATAATTTATATCCAATTTAAGTATGGCTAGGAACTTCCCTAAGTAAGCATACAGATTTAATGCAATTAACGATTTAATTGGCTATTTATTTCTCTTCGCTGTCATTTTTAAATCGCTAGATTATCTTTTTGCAGAATAAGCTTTGGATTGGGTAAATTTTCTTAAAACGTAAATTGAAATTTATTTTTATTTGTTTGCCGCATTCCATAATCTCCAAAAACTAAAACTAAGATTCTGATTTTATACCTATACTTGTAAAACCGAAAGAAAAATTATATATGAGAGAAAATTCAGTTGCGCTTTTTTCAAAAAATTGGTCCATTTATCAAAAAATCATTGCCCATAACTATATGTTTCATCGTGATCTTGGCAGTATAACCACTTCAGTTTGGGAGAATAATTTCAAAAACACATCAGTCAATGTTCTAGACTTAGGATGTGGCGATGCTTATCAGCTATCAACTATTATGGATCGATGTCAGATTAACTCTTATACTGGGATCGATCTTTCCAGTGCGGTATTAGAATACACGAAACTAAACCTTGCCAAAATCAATATTCCATTTTCCTTACTGGCTGGTCCAATGGAAATGGAAATCGATAAACTCCACAATACATATAACGTCATATACAGTAGCTATGCGTTCCACCACTTACAAGACCAAGAAAAATTGGAGCTCCTAAAAAAATGCTATGCAAAACTTGATGCAGGTGGGGTAGTTATTCTAATAGACCACTTTAAACAAGATGGGCAAGATAGAGACAAGTATATTGATGAATATGTACATGACATTAAAACTAATTGGTTGCACATTACATTAGAAGAAAATGAACTTATAGAGAATCACATGAGGGGGTATGACTTTCCAACAACTGCGAATCAAATAAATATATGGGGAAAAGAAATAGGGTTTTCGTTAGAGAGCTTACCAGATATTAATCATTGCCATAAACTATTCTTATTGAAAAAATTCTAATTTGAATAAAGAGCTTACTAGTAATGGAATTATTTAGAGAAATTTTTAATTGACTTTCTCATACCAATACCTTAAATGCTCTGGAAGTTCATCCATGCCATCAGTATGATTATCTACTCTTTCTTGTCTCAATAAGAACCAAGCTCGAATATCACTAAGAAGGTGACCTGGAATATGCGTCTCTTCAGGCAACTTAGCACTTAGTACTATTAATTCATTTGTTAAACCAAATGCAACCAATGAATTATTCTTCAAAAAATTGTAACCAGCATTAATTGAAGGATTAAGAAGAAGATAATTTTCTGCATAATATATATCTGGACAAAACCTTGGCTGCCACTTAGCTTTATATTTCAATACCCCACTCTCAAGAAATGGAGGAGTTCCTCCAAGATTTATTTGTTTACACCCTAATTCAAATGCTCGTTCAATAAGATGTTGATATATAGCAGTGGTAACTCCTTGCTCCAATAATGCATTGTCACCTTTTAACCATCCTACTTTTGCATAACTATAT
>CANKGM010000039.1 GCA_947481355.1 Chitinophagaceae bacterium | reverse complement strand
TGAATTTTGATGAATTCAACATCATCATTTAAAAGGAATAATCATTGCCATTGACAACTATTGAAAAATCCACTCAACTAAATAGCACCCATCGCGCTTTATTGATCATCACGCGTTATAAAAACTGGCAAATCCCCTTCGCTTTCCTTAGTATGGCCTTATTCCATATCCCCCTTTTCTTTAATAAAAAGGTCTATTTCTATAAATTGATGGGGTGTGGCAAAAATGGCACCTTCGATATTCACCCAGATTTTAACCAATGGGCCATCATGGTATTCTTTCCATCAGAGAATTCGGAAAGCCAACAACCCAATCCAGATTCCATTGTAGGTGCATTCATTCGCTTTTGGTGGAGAGTTTTTAAGGTAACCATTTCCTGGTTTTTATTAGAACCCTATGCTGGCCATGGCACGTGGGATGGAAAATCATTCATCAGCCAACGAAAAAGTAGCGAGGAACCAATTGGCAAAATCGGAGTACTGACTAGAGCTACCATACGCCTCAGTAAACTAGGGCAATTTTGGAGAGCAGTTCCTCATTCATCAAAAGACCTTAACCAAACCCAAGGACTTGTATATTCTGTAGGAATTGGGGAAATCCCTTTCGTTAAACAAGCTACCTTTAGTGTATGGGAAAGCATGGCAGACATGAAAGCATTTGCCTATAAAAAGAGAGCCCATCAAGAAGTAATACAACAAACCCGGGATGGGAATTGGTATAGTGAGGAGATGTTTCTTAGGTTCAAAATACTTGCAGAAAAAATATAATTTAATTATATATAATACTGATAATAAAGTATTTATAGAGTTTAACTAAATGTAAATTAAATGAAAATATTGCTAACAGGAGCTAATGGAATGCTTGGATCAGCTATTACAGAACAGCTATCAAAAACCAACCACACCCTATTGGCAACCGGAAAAGGAGACCTAAGACACAATCATTTGATATTCAATGAACTAAGCGATTACACATCAATGGACATCGCAGATAGAATTACGTCTAAAAAAATCATCAATTCTTTTAAACCTGACGCGATAATACATTCAGCAGCTATAACACAAGTAGATGATTGTGAATTGAATAGAGATCATTGCTATAGTATTAATACAGCGTCAACGATTGAATTAATAAGCATAGCCAAAGAGGTGGATGCTGCTTTTCATTTTATTTCGACGGACTTCGTGTTCAGTGGCGATGATGGTCCTTATGTTGAATCCGATCAAACAGGTCCTGTAAATTACTATGGAGAAACAAAGGAGCTTGCCGAACAATATCTCATTCAAAGTGGACTTGATTGGTCAATTATTCGTACAGTCCTACTCTATGGCAAAACGGATCAAATCAAGCGTTCAAATTTCATTTATTGGGTTAGGGATAATCTTATGGAAAGCAAACCCATCAAGGTTGTAAATGATCAAATCAGGACCCCCACCTATATTCCAGACCTAGCAAAAGGAATAATTGCCGTTGTTGAGCAAGAAGCTAAGGGCATTTACCATATTTCAGGCGATGAAATCATGACACCCTATGAAATGGCAATTAAAGTGGCTCGATTCCTTAAACTGGATGAGCAATTGATTACTCCAGTTGACGCCACCACGTTTACCCAACCGGGAATCAGGCCTCAGCGAACAGGTTTTCACATAAAAAAAGCCATGGAGGAATTGGGTTATATGCCCACGGCATTTAATACGGCCCTTGCTGAAATTTTTTCTTAAAAAATCATTGACATGCATCCTATCATTTCAACGGGATGGACAATCCGATTTGATCGTATAGATGGATAGGAAATTGCATTAGCAAAGTTGTGAACATACGACAAAGTTTCACTTAAAATTGGTAAATTTGCACCACTTAGAACGCTTAAAAAGTGCTTTAAGAACCATCACCATTTAACCCAAGTCAATTATTTGATCCGATGCAAAAAAAAGTGAGTAAAATCGGTGTGATGACCTCAGGAGGTGATTCTCCGGGTATGAACGCTTGTATTCGAGCTGTTGTAAGAACAGGGATTTATCATGGTTTAGACGTATTTGGCATAACAAGAGGATATGCAGGTATGATAGACAACGATATTAACCGTATGGATTCCCGTAGTGTAGCTAATATTATACAGCGTGGCGGTACTATACTTAAGACAGCACGGTGCAAGGAATTTATGACGAAAGAAGGACGTGCTAAAGCATATGAAAACCTAAAAAGTCATGGTATTGATGGACTAGTCATTATCGGTGGCGACGGTTCTTTCAAAGGCGCACAGATATTCTCTAATGAATTTGACATACCCTGTATCGGAATTCCGGGGACAATTGACAAAGACATAGCAGGGACAGATTTTACCATTGGATTTGATACAGCCGTAAATACTGCGGTTGAAGCGATTGATAAAATAAGGGATACTGCAGATGCACACGACAGATTGTTTATTGTAGAGGTTATGGGTAGAGATGCTGGATACATTGCCCTTCATTCTGGCATAGGCACTGGAGCTGAGCATATTTTAATTCCTGAGAAAAAAACAGATGTTGAGCAAGTTTTAGCTTCTTTACAAGAGAAAGAAAAAAGAAAAAAACTTGTTAATATAGTAGTGGTAGCAGAAGGTGATGATTTTGGAGGCGCGAATGATCTTGCTAAAGTAATTAAGGATAGAATTCCTGGCTTTGACATACGTGTCGCCATTCTGGGTCATATTCAACGTGGAGGTTCACCCTCTAGCATGGATAGGCTAATCGCTAGCAGAATGGGATATTCTGCAGTAGAATGTTTGCTTGAAGGAAAGGTAAATGTTATGGTGGGTATCGTAAACAACAAAATGTATTACACTCCACTTGATAACGCCATTAAAGCAAAGCAAAAGATAAGTGAAGAATGGTTAAAAATTGTTAAGATACTAGCCAGTTAATTTACAAACAGCAGCAATACTGCTGTTTTTTTATTCTAATCATTGAATTTAATTATATGAGCAAAAACATAGGAAAGTATTTTCATCAAGAAATGAACAATGGCGCTGCCCAAGAGCACACCATACATAGAACTAAAATCGTAGCTACAGTGGGTCCAGCCTGCGATAGCTATGAACAATTACTTGCATTGGTAAAAGCAGGGGTTAATGTATTTAGATTGAATTTTTCTCATGGTGCTCATGAGGATAAGAAAAGAATCATTGACTCTATCCGAAAAATCAGCGCTTCAGAACCCTATAACATTGCAATACTAGGTGATCTTCAAGGTCCAAAACTTAGGGTGGGTGAAATAGAAAACAATTCATTATTGGTTAAAGAGGGGGATATCCTAACATTAACCAATGAGAAAGTGATAGGCACAATTGAAAAGATCTATGTGTCCTACCCTAATCTTGCTGGTGATGTATTGGTTGGTAATACCATCATGATTGATGATGGCAAAATTGAGGTAGTAGTTGACCAAATCATGCCAAACGGCGATGTGAAGGTGAAAGTAAAATTAGGCGGTATCATTTCATCTAAAAAAGGATTGAACCTTCCTGATACAAAAATTTCACTTCCAGCCTTGACTGAAAAAGATTTAATAGATCTAGATTTCATTTTGAAAGAACAATTAGATTGGATTGCACTTTCCTTTGTTCGTCGTGTTGAAGATATTACAGGCATCAAAAAAATCATAAAAGAAAACAATAGCAAGTCAAAGGTTATTGCAAAAATTGAAATGCCAGAAGCGCTTGAAAATATCCGAGAAATCATTCTTGAATCAGATGGTATCATGGTAGCTAGAGGTGATCTTGGCGTTGAAGTTCCTATTGAAAAAGTACCTCTGATTCAGCGTCAAATTATCAGGAAATGCTTACATAGAGGAAAGCCTGTAATCGTAGCTACTCAAATGATGGAGAGCATGATTGATCGCGTAAAACCAAATCGTAGTGAAAGTACAGACGTCGCTAATGCGGTACTTGAGGGTGCAGATGCGGTAATGCTTAGTGGAGAGACGGCTACAGGTATGCACCCGGTTCTTGTGGTTGAAACAATGCGCAAAATCATTATCGAAGCGGAAAAGACAGAATATAAATACAATCGCGACGAGGAAATAAAACCTCTTCCACACTCACCTACATTTATTAGTGATGCCGTATGTTTGACTGCCTGTAAACTTGCAGAAAACACCAATGCCGATGCGTTAATTGGTATGACACAATCAGGCTATACTGGATTTATGCTAAGCTCATATAGACCAAAGTCACAGCTCTATGTTTTCACAAAGGAACGTTCTTTAGTAAATCAGTTGAGTTTAAGTTGGGGAGTAAGAGCATTTCTATACGAAGAAGAAGAAAGTCTTGATGGAATCATCTCAGATCAAATTAAAATTCTAAAAGAAAGAGGATTCGTAGCCAAAGGTGATGTAGTAGTAAATACAGGAAGCACTCCTATCGATTTACATTTACCAACCAATACGATTAAAGTAACTGTAGTAGAATAGCTCTACTCAGTTGATTCAATTATATTAAATCAATCCCCGTATCCAACCAGAACGGGGATTGATTTTTCAAGTACTGTGAAATTAAAATCAATGATTAATCAACAAGGCCTGACAATCTATACTGATGGATCGGCAAGAGGAAATCCAGGCAGAGGAGGCTATGGCGCTATATTGATTTGGAATGGAAAGAGTAAAGAAATTTCACAAGGCTATATCCACACTACTAATAACAGAATGGAATTGATGTCTGTTGTTGCTGCATTAGAATCATTAACGCGTTCAGGGTTAAACATTGAAGTATTTTCAGATAGCAAATATGTGGTGAGGGCAGTTTCTGAAAACTGGCTTGACAATTGGATTAAGACAGATTTCAAAGGAGGTAAAAAGAATAAAGATTTGTGGAAACGATACCATGCACTAGCACAAGGTCATCAGATTCGATTTACATGGGTTAAAGGCCATGCATCAAATCCATATAATCAACGCTGTGATGAACTTGCCACTGCTGCGGCAGATGGCTCAGGACTAATAGAAGACGTGGGATATAATAATTGAGCTTGGTATACTTATGCGGTTTGCTTAACCTCAACCCTTCTCAAGAATAAATAATGCGCTCCAAATAAAATGCTACTGAATACTCCAGTTGCCAATAAGCTATTTGCATAAAACGGAATACCATCAACATACGTTTGCATCAAGCCAGTCAAGGTCTTGGTTCTTTGCAATCCCCCATTTCCAATCCACACCATAAAATTCGATGCAAAAAAGAAAAGTGTTGGAGAAGCAATTGATCCTTTTAGAATGGAGGGAACGTTATTCTTATTTACAAAAAATCCAATCACAGTAAGTGATGAGAACAATAAATAATTCTCTACTTGACCACTATAAAAACCAGCAATTGGGGTATACCCATTAATAAATAAAACTTGATAGAGTAAGTCTGATAGTAACATTGAAAGCAATGGAAGCAAGAAAGCTAGCTTTTTATCTTTTAATACAGCACCGCCAAATATTGCCATAGCAAACTGTGGAGCAAATCCCCAAGGACGACCAGGTATAGCGCGGTAAACTGAAGCAATGACAATTAATAAGAGGAAAGAAATAACAGTATATCGAGTAAGTTTCATATAATCAGTTTCTATAGCAAAAATAAGGTTTTAAAGTTCCTACAAAAGAAAAGAGGCGTACAGTTATCCTCATGATGTGTATAGCTAGATTGAAGGAGTTGGGAGTTGAATACAATACGCTTGGCGCTGGGCGCTGAACGCTTGGGTTGGGAGTTGAATACAATACGCTTGGCGCTGGACGCTGAACGCTTGGGTTGGGAGATGAATACAATACGCTTGGCGCTGCACGCTGAACGCTTGGGTTGGGAGTTAGGGGTTAGGAGTTGAAGGTACGGTGGCTATAAAGAAGGATGTTTTTGAGTTGGCTTTGACCTTTAGCTCTTCGCCGGCAGAAATAAATAAAGAATCTAATCCAGCTGTTTCCAATGAAGCATGAACAGTTGACCAAGAAGCGGATCCATCCAAAACTAACAAAATACCAGGTGCTTCAAATGGAATCTCCCTTTCCTCTCCAGCATGAATACAATCTGCATAAAGTATAAAATCGTTGACTGGACACTTATAGACTTGACCAGGAATACCTAACTCTCCTTTCATAATTGCAGGAATTGTAGGAACAAATGCCGTATTTGAAAGTAATTCTGGAATATCAACATATTTTGGTGTTAACCCGGCACGCAATACATTATCAGAATTTGACATCAACTCAATATTCTGTCCTTCTAAATAAGCATGCGGCATTCCAGCTCCCTGAAAAATTGCTTGGCCTGGCTCCAACCTTAAAATATTGAAAAGATAAATAGAGAAGATCCCTCTATCGAAATGTCCATCTTCTTGTTTGAACGTTTCCATTGCCCTAGCAGCCCAAAAATCAGGAGATGACTTTTCAAGTTTATCGGCATGGTATAAATCAATAATATTGGCAGAAAGTGGCTCCAAAATATCATCAACTGTTTCAACGGGCAATTCCATAATTTTTTTATAGAGCCCCTTAATTCCACCCTGAATAAAGTCTTCTTTGAAAAGAGAAAGTATGTCAAATTCGTTGACTCTTTTTTCAATATCATGAGCAAATCCATGAAGCAGCCAAAACTCACTCAAAGCAACCATCACTTCAGGTTTATGATTTTGGTCCTTATAATTTCTATTTGGCGCGGTTAAGGGAATGCCTAATTGATTTTCCTTTTCAAAACCTATTTCAGCAGAAGCTTTTGAGGGATGCACTTGAATGGAAAGCATATCATGCACATCGAGTATTTTGAATAAAAAGGGGAGCCCTCTAAACTGAGTGTTCACTTTATTACCCAGGTATCGTTTTTTCTCTGACTGAATTAATGCGGATAATGAAGTAGATGCATTTTCACTAAGTTGGACAAGTGAAGGCCCACTGGCATGTGTTCCTAGCCAATATTCGCCAAATGGGAGATTCTCGTCATTATTGATGGATAAAAGCGATGGAAGAAAGGTTTTTCCACCCCATGCATAATGTTGAATTCTACCTTTTATCCGATACATACCACCTAAATTTTTATTAGCCCCTCAATAGTTTCGAAGATAAAACATATCGAGTGATGGCAAGGCATAACGACACAGGAAAATTAGGAGAAAAACTGGCATATCAATGGATCATTGAAAATGGATATGTCATAGAAACGAGTAATTGGCGACATGGTCACTGGGAAATTGACATTATCGCGACAAAAGACAATAAACTTCACTTTTTTGAAATTAAAACCAGAAGAAGTTCACACTTTGGCTATCCAGAAGAACTTGTAGATAAGAAAAAGTTGCATTACTTTATCTCCGCTGGTTCTGAGTACATCAGAATACATACAGACTATAAATGGATACAATATAACATCCTTTCAATCACACTAAATGAATTAGATGATGCAGACTTTTTTATTCTGGAAGATGTTTACTACTAAAAAAACTATCTATTTAAATAATTCTTCTAGGCGAGATTGAAGCTCCTCTCCACGCAGGTTTTTACCAATGATTACCCCATTGGGGTCAAGCAAATAATTCTGTGGGATACTTTGAATTTTATACTTAAGCGCGACTTCATTGCTCCAAAATTTCAAATCACTCACATGTGTCCATTCAAGACGATCATCCTTTATGGCTTTTAGCCAAGGGTCTTTTGCTCTATCTAATGATACGCCGAGCACTGTAAAATTTTTATCCTTGAACTTTTGGTAAGCCCTAAGAACGTTAGGATTTTCTTGACGGCAAGGGCCACACCAACTCGCCCAAAAATCAAGTAATACATATTTGCCTCTAAAACTAGATAGGGCAATATCTTTATCATTCACATCTTTCTGTGTGAAGTCCGCTGCCATACTTCCTATAGCTCCAAACTTACTGTCTTCAATTGTCTTTAAGGCTACTCTACCAAAATAATTATCTTTGGCTTTTTCGCTAATCATATTTAATCTCGCCTCATGAATGCGCATGTCGGGTTCTAATTGCATGGTAACAAGCACGACAAAAGGAGCAACTGCCGACATATAATGATCGGCTATAAATTGGTCTGTCTTTACATTTATTGAACCAACAAGTGTTTCATATTGCTTCCTGATTTCTCCATTTTCATCTTTTACGCCTTTATTCAATTGTTGTGCAATGGTGGTCAAACTTGAAAATAGCGGATTGAATATTGTATTAAACGAATTAAAATCATTGTGCGTAGCAGATCCGGTAACTTTAGCTGTTTGTAGTTTCACAAATTCACCATCTACAGTAACAGTAGATGCATCAAGGAAAATCATTAATTTTTGTTGAGCATCTTTAGGCTGTATAAAATACATTCCAGGTTCTGGTATACGACCTGTCATCGTAAACTGATTACCATGTGATTTTACAATTGCGAGTGGCTCAGGACTGATTTCTTCATTTTTTAGTACAAGCTCTGTCTTATCCAGCATGCCTTTTAGTGTACCATTAATAGTGAAGTTGTCAGACTTTTGTGCAAGAAGTCCTAATGGAACAATCAATAAGAGAAGTAATACTTTTTTCATTTGGAATGTCTTTTTTTAAGGGTATCCTTTACGTCTTGCAAGCTAAACCCTTTAATGTTAAGTAAAAGTAAATAGTGAAACATTAAATCAGCTGCTTCGTTTATAAATTTATCATTGTCATCATCTTTTGCTTCGATAACTAATTCTACTGCTTCTTCTCCAACTTTTTGAGCAACCTTATTTATCCCTCTAGCTAAGAGTGCTTTGACATAAGAGTTTTCATCAGAACCATTTTTACGAAGCTCAATGATGTCTTCTAGGTATTCGAGAAAATCGTCAGAATGATTTTTTTCATCCCAACATGTATCTGCACCTGTATGACAAACAGGTCCAAGTGGATTTACTTTAAACAGAAGAGCATCTTGATCGCAGTCTAGTGAAACTGACTTTAGTTCAAGAAAATTACCACTCTCCTCTCCTTTTGTCCAAAGTCGCTTCTTAGATCTGCTAAAAAATGTAATTCGAGTTGAATCCATAGTGGCATCAAATGATTCCTGATTCATATAACCAAGCATCAACACTTTACTGGTTTTTTGATCTTGAATAATAGCAGGTACCAGCCCATCAGGAAATTTAGTAAAGTCAATATTCAGATCCTTCATATATTCAAAGTTAAACAATCAATAATTTAATCTCATCGGGATATTTTGTTCATCAAGGTAATGTTTCAAATCTGGAATAGAAATTTCACCAAAATGAAAAACACTAGCTGCCAATGCAGCATCGGCTATACCATCTAGAATAGCTGCGAAATGCTTGGGTTCTCCCCCGCCACCTGAAGCAATAATCGGAACACCAACGTGTGCAGAAACAAGACCTGTTATTTCTTTAGCGAATCCAGCTTTTGTTCCGTCATGATCCATTGAAGTTAGTAAGATTTCGCCTGCGCCACGCTTTACCCCTTCAATCGCCCAGTCAAGACAACGTGTTTCTGTGGCAACGCGTCCACCGTTTAAATAAACATACCATTCTCCATCATCATGTTGTTTAGTATCAATCGCTAAAACAACACATTGACTACCAAATTCAGCTGCGAGCTGATCAATCAAATTAGGATTTTTAAATGCAGATGTATTTATAGAAATTTTATCAGCGCCATGATCTAGCAATAACCTAACATCTTCGACTGAACTTATTCCACCACCAACAGTAAAGGGTATATTAATTCGTTGAGCAATACGATCAACCAGTTCAGCTAAGGTTTTACGCTTTTCATTTGTCGCGGTGATGTCTAGAAACACCAGCTCATCTGCACCTTGGGCAGCGTATAATGCAGCCAACTCAACGGGATCTCCTGCATCGCGAAGGTCTACAAAATTGGTTCCCTTTACGGTACGACCATTTTTAATATCTAGGCACGGTATAATTCTCTTGGTTAACATTACACTTAATTATTTTTCAATATGTAATCACAAAGCTGCTCAATCGAAATTTTATTTTCGTAAATCGCCTTGCCAATAATTACACCTGAGCATCCTACTTCGTCTAGTGCATATAAATCTTCTATTGAAGTAACGCCTCCACTTGCAATTAAATTCAACGTAGGAATATGAGATTTTATCTTTTTATACAAATCAATAGATGGCCCTTCTAATTTACCATCCTTACTCACATCTGTACAAAAAACAGAATGAATGCCCTGCTGATGATATTTATCTAAAAATGGCAATATAGATATGTCCATTTTTTCAAACCATCCACTAACCATAATCTGTTCATCTCGAACATCTGCTCCTAATAAAAAACGATCAGCCCCAAACTCTTCTAACCATTGAATAAATAATGCTTCATTTTTTGCCGCCACACTTCCAACCGTAACATAGGCTATACCTAAGTCAATTATTCTGTTTACTTCTTCCCGGCTTTTAACACCACCTCCAAAATCAATAATCAAGTTAGTCTGTGTAGCAATTTCTTGAGCAACAGTCCAATTTTGGACAGCACCCGCTTTTGCCCCATCTAAGTCAACCAAATGAAGCCTTTGAATACCATTGGCCTCATACATCTTAGCGAGTTCGAGGGGAGAGCTGGAGTATTCGGTCATTCGTGAATAATCACCTTCTGTGAGCCTAACACATTTCCCATTAATAATATCAATAGCAGGAATTATCTGCATATAAGATCTTCGTTTATAAAATTTTCAATAATTTTCTCTCCCACTACTGCACTCTTTTCTGGATGAAACTGAACTCCATAAAAGTTGTTTCGATTTAAAGCGGCACTGTATGGAGAACAATAATCTGTTGTGGCTATCGTATGCTCACCAATATGGGCATAGTAGCTGTGTACAAAATAACAATGGCTATTTTCTGCGATACCGTTGAATAAATTAGATTTTAGGTCTCCAATGGTATTCCATCCAATTTGAGGGATTTTAATCGATGAATCATTCGACTTAAACAACTTTACTGCTTCATCAAAAATACCTAAGCAAGGAGTATCATTTTCTTCAGAATGGGTGCACATCAATTGCATGCCCAAGCATATTCCAAGAAATGGCTGTTTAACTTGAGTGATTACTTGATCAAGTTGTTTTGACTTAAGGTATTTCATGGCCGAACTTGCTTCACCAACGCCCGGAAATATAATCTTATCTGCAGTTAATATTTCTTCTGCATCATCAGTAATTAGGGGCTCTACCCCTAACCGTCTTAAGGCATATTGGAGCGACCTGGTATTACCCGCATTATATTTAATCATTACTAACTTCATAGATTAAATCAATTTAAAACTGCTTTAATGAATTCACTAGCAGTCTTCTTAACATCCGTTGAAGTTGATAATGCCTTAATAAAAGCTGTCCCTATAATGGCCCCATTAGAATGAGGCAAAACAGCCTGAAATGTTGATTTATCTCGAATACCAAAACCAACAAGAATTGGATTTTTCAATTGATAGGATTGAAGCTTTTTAAGGTATTCGGTGATGTCATTAAATTCTTTGTTATTCCCTGTAGTAGATGAAGATGAAACTGCGTATAGAAATCCTGAACTGAGTTCATCAAGTTTACGTACTCTTTCTTCACTGGTTTCAGGCGTTACGAGAAATATAAAATCGAGATTATACTTCGCCATTATTTCGCCATAGGATTTTTCAAATTCAAAGGCAGGCAAATCAGGCAATATGAATCCATCGATTCCAACACATGCAGCATCGGCACAAAATTTTTCAAACCCATATTGAAGAACCGTGTTCATATAGCCCATCAATACAACAGGAACATGTATTTTATCACGAAATGAGGCTAATTGCTCAAATAGTTTTTTTATGGTCATGCCATTTTGCAATGCGAC
>CANKGM010000038.1 GCA_947481355.1 Chitinophagaceae bacterium | reverse complement strand
TGAATATAGATTAATACCTGATGCATCAGCAATTGCCTCATTCAAGTGTAAACGCATTCGATCTTTAAAAAGCTCTTCTGTGATAGTTGAAATTGCCTGCGGAATATCTTTAACTGGAGTCTGCATTTTAGTGGCAACAAATGAATAATCACTTTTATACGTACTTTTCGACCGACCCGTAATCTCAATACCAGGGAGAGGTGTAAAATCTATGGCAAGCTGAATTTTTCCTAGCGACAACAAATTTGTACGTTCTAGATTTACTAATTGAATAGTATGTTTAAACCCAAGTCCATCAAGAATCAATGTATCTCTTTCAATTGTAATATCCTTAAAAGCAAAAAAACCAAGTCGGCTAGTAATTGCGGTTTTTTCGTTAGACAGTAAACGAACTGTCAGAAAAGAAATTGGTCTATTGAATTCATCAACTATTTGTCCCGTAAGCACTTTTGGGGCAACAATAGCTTGTGCTTTGCCAACTATTGACAACCCCAAAAAACAAAAAATGAAGAATATATACTTATGGGAATTCATATCACTTGTACTTCTGGGATTAACATTTGGTTAAAAATAAATAAAGAGCCAAAATACCAAATAAAATTCAATCACAAAAGCATTATGAATCCCTTGTGAAATCGACTCCATAAATTAATGTAATTTTCAACCTTCGATAATAAAAATTAGAATAATTAATTCTTACCCTTTTGTTACTACCCCATTAATATTCCGAAAATGAAATTTATTTCCATTATTGCTATAACCCTATTTTGTATATTTTCCACTGAAACCGTTCTTGCAAAACCAAAACCAGATGACATTCTGGGCAAATGGATTAGTGGCGAAAAAAATCTAATTGTAGAAGTTTACAAAGTAGGAAATGAATTTAAGGCTAAGATTATCTGGTTTAATGATAGAGATGACAAAAGTCAGCCTATGAATGTGCGAAGAGATTTTAAAAATTCAGACCCGAGACTCAGGCAGCGAAAAATCATAGGAATGGAAGTTTTGCAAGGACTTCATTTTAACGAGAACAAGGGCGAATGGCAAAATGGTAATATTTATGACGCGAAAAATGGACATGAATGGAATGCAAAAATAAACCTCACTGAAAACAAACAACTTAAAGTTCGTGGATATTGGCATATTGAGGTTATTGGACAAAATTTATACTTCAATAAAATAAGCTAACCTTTATCTCCATGAAATTCTCGTCTCAAGGCTTTAGCTAGAAAAAAGTGTTTAACAAGCTTCTATTTGTATTGGAAAATTCTTTAAAATTTCACAACTCAATTTTCTTTGCAGGCTAATAAAAGTTGAGTAGTATTGGTACCTTAGTCGAACTATAAATTAAAACAATGAAGTCATTTTTTCTTGCTTTTGCGATCTTAACCGCGAACATTTTACTTGCCCAACCATCATCATATTCTACCACAAACGCACATTCACACAACGACTACGAACAACAAGTCCCTTTTTACAATGCTTATAACGAAGAGTTCGGTTCAATAGAAGCCGACATTCACTTAGTAAATGGTAAACTATTGGTAGGACATGATAAGGCTGACCTTAGCCCTGAAAAAACACTTGAAAATCTATACCTAATTCCAATTACAGAGAGTAAAATTCAAGACCGCCAGTTACAATTGCTAATTGATATCAAGTCCGATGCAATTAATACATTAGAGGAATTAGTGAACGTACTAAAAAAATACCCTTCTATCATTGATAATAAATTTATTAAAATAATCATCACCGGGAATAGACCGGATGAATCACTTTACACAACTTATCCAACATTTATATGGTTTGATGGGAGGATGAATACAACATACACTAAAGAACAACTCAGTAAAATTGGATTGATTTCTGATAGCTATGAAAGCTTTATCACCAATAAAACTCTTTGGCCCCTTATCTCTGCAGACAAAGAAAAAATAGTTGCGGCAATTCAACAAGTACATTCATTACATAAGCCAGCAAGATTATGGGCGACGCCTGACTTCCCTGATGCATGGGAAGAAATGATCAAATTAAAAATAGATTTTATCAATACTGACCATATAAATGAACTAGCAGACTTTTTTATAAGCCGTGATAAATCCAAAAAACTGCTTCCATATAACAGAATTATAAAATCTGCTGGAACTGTAATCCGATTTGGAGACCCCTCCATAGAAAACCATGCTTTAGATGTTAGCTCAATAGAAGGAGATGGAATTGCCATTGTTGAAGAGCGTTTCGGATTAACTGCTATTGATGTTGAAAAAAAAGAAATAATAAGTCGTTGGGTATATTCTGATGCCCCAATCTTTAAAAATTTCATCAGCACGTACTCTGGGATAAAAACATTCAAGTACAACCAAAAGACATGGATAGTTTGGAGTGCAGTAAACGACGAAAATAACGAATCTGCCTTAATGTTCGCTGAATGGAATAATGGATTTATGAATACCGGTACAATCCCATTTCAACATATTCAACCAGCTAAATATGCAATTCCTAATGAAGTAGAAATTGCCTTTGAGGATAATAAACCCATGCTTTATGTAGTGTTAAATGGCAATAATCAACTGGTGAAAATTGACTGGGAAAGCAAACAACCAATTTGGAATGCAAAAACTGGAGTTGCCCCTTATGGACTTGCTATTGCAAACAACAACATTTATGTAAGCAATTGGGCTGGCGAAAAAGCAACCAACTCAGCACTTGAAAGAGCTGGAGTGCCTTGGGGACTAGCATACACTGATCCTAAAACTGGGGCAACTGCAGGTGGATCAGTATCCGTCTTTAATAAAAAAAATGGTAGAAAAATAAAGGAAATAAAAGTAGGACTACATCCCAACGTGATAAAAGCGTCAAAGAGTGAATTGTTTGTATATGTTGCCAATGGCTCAAGCGATGAGATTTCAGTAATCAACACCCACAAGAACATAATTTCCGAAAGCATACAAGTTGGGCTATTAAAAGATAAAAAAGTATACCAGGGAAGTACTCCAAATGGATTATTCATCGCCCCAGACAATTCGAACCTTTATGTTTCCAATGGTCTAGACAACGCTGTTGCTGTCGTAAAACTTGGCATTCATGCCTCTCCATTGGGAAAAGGAAAATCCTATATTGAAGGATATATACCTACTGAGGCATATCCTGCTGGATTGACTGTGATAAATAATAAAATAGTTGTTGCTAACCTTGAATCTGATGGTTCAAATGTTATAGATAAAAATACAAATGCCAGAGAGATCCACAATCAACTTGCATCTATTAGCATAGTTGATTTACCCGACCCTACTACGCTTGGTGACTTTTCCAGAGATGTATTGACATTAAGTCTAATCAATAGAACAGACCAATTATCTCTCCCCCCTAGACCAAATGCTAATCCGGTACCGGTTCCGTCAAGAATGGGTGAACCCTCTGTTTTTAAGCATGTGGTATATATCATCAAGGAGAATAAAACATATGATCAAGTTTTTGGGGATATCAAAATAGGAAATGGCGATTCCTCTTTATGTGTATTTGGAGAAAATATTACTCCAAACATACATGCTCTAGCAAAACAATTTGGCTGGATGGATAATTATTATGCATCAGGTAAATCATCTGCAGAAGGACATCAATGGACTGATGCCGGTATGGTATCTGACTATGTAGAAAAAAACGTTAGGGCTTGGCTCAGAAGCTATCCACACAGACAAGAGGATGCACTTGTATATAACAAAGCAGGTTTTATTTGGAATCAAGCATTAGATCATGGCAAAACTGTCAGAATTTATGGAGAAGCGTGTGAAACCATCTATGATCAAAAGTTAAGGTGGGCTGACTTCTATAGAAAATATAAAGATTCGTCTGCGATAGATTGGCACAACAAAACAACGATTGCTAGAATACGGCCAATTATATCAGACACCTATCCAGATTGCGATAATATTACTTTTTTAGATCAACAAAGGGCAGATATTTTCATAAATGATTGGAAAAAATTCGAAGAAAATAACACCTTACCCAATCTGATGATTTTATCATTGCCAAATGATCACAGCGCTGGAACGTCACCTGAATTTCCAACTCCAGACGCGATGGTAGCAGATAATGACTTGGCCGTGGGAAGAATCGTAGAAACTATCAGTAAAAGTAAATACTGGGATTCAACGGTTATTTTCATAACGCAGGACGATTCACAGAGTGGATGGGATCATATATCTTCCTATAGAACTATTGGGTTAGTTATTAGTCCATATAGCAGTGGGAAACTAAACTCGAGCAACTACAATCAAACCTCTATGCTTAGAACCATTGAACAAATTCTAGGGATACCCCCGATGAATGTGATGGATGCAACAGCAAGACCCATGACTGATTGCTTTCAACAGAAAATAAATAGATCTTCTTACACGAGCAGAATAAATAATATTCCACTAAACAAAATGAACAAACCATTACATACCCTCACAGGTAAGGCAAGAAAATTTGCAATTGAGTCTCAAGAAGAAGTTTTTAATGAAGTTGATGGAGGAGAAGATGATAAAATGAATAAGATTATTTGGTTTTATTCTAAAGGCAATGAAAAATACCCCGATATAAAGTAAGAATATCAAAATCTTAAACTTTGAAATTTTTTTCTACACAAAAGATGAACTTCTTCATGAAAACAATGAGTCTATTATCGTAGTGTCCGAGCAATAATTCTTAAATTGTGCCAACCTTAACAAGATGGCACAAGATATTCCTCAGACAACTGAACAGGGACTAAAGAAAAGCCTTACCCCTATTATGCTTTGGGGATTAGGAGTTGGATATGTGATATCTGGCATGTATTTTGGATGGAATCTTGGTCTAGAAAAAGGTGGCACATTAGGATTAGCTATAGCTACTGGGTTCATCATCGTCATGTATGTAACCTTTACATTTAGTTATACTGAATTGGCTGCCGCCATACCAAAAGCTGGTGGAGGTTTTGATTATGCTACTAGAGCTTTGGGAAAAGATATAGGATTTATTGCAGGTATGGCTCAAAACATCGAATTCATGTTTGCCCCACCTGCCATTGCTTTTGCCATTGGAGCGTACTTCAATTTATTTTTCCCTCAGATCCCAATCACTGCCATTGCCATATTTAGCTACTTTATTTTTACTTATTTGAATATTAGAGGCGTAAAAGCTGCCGCGATGTTTGAGCTAATCATTACTATTTTTGCGGTAGGAGAACTCCTTCTTTTTGCTGGTGTAACGTTACCGCATTTTAAATTAAGTCATCTTCAACAGAATCCACTTCCCCATGGCATATCTGGTATTTTTGCTGCCATCCCATTTGCTATCTGGTTTTTTCTTGGAATAGAGGGTGTTGCAAACGTTGCAGAAGAAACCATTAAACCACAACGAACTATTCTGATTGGATTTGGATCTGCTATTTTAACGCTTGTTATACTTTGCATACTTGTTTTTGTTAGTTCAATAGGCGTCTCAGGTTGGGAGAATATCGTGTATAAACAAGATGGTAGTGCATCAGACTCCCCACTTCCTTTGGCCATGGCCAAAATTGTTGGAAACGACAATTACTTATACCACATTCTCATAACAGTAGGATTATTTGGAATTGTAGCGTCATTCCATGGACTTATCCTTGCAGCAGGAAGATCAACCTATGAATTTGGGAAAGTGAAATACGCCCCTGAACGTTTAGGAAAAATTCATACAAAATATAGCACTCCTTCCAATGCACTTATTTTCAACATGGTAATTGGAATTATTGCACTTCTAACTGGAAAGACTGCAGAAATAATAACCATGTCAGTCTTTGGTGCACTAACACTTTATGCCATTTCAATGGTTGCTGTGATACAACTTAGAAAAAAAGAACCCTTATTGAAAAGACCATTTAAAGTGCCTTTTTACCCCGTCTCACCTATAATCGCACTGATTATTGCGGTTTGTGCATTCATTGCTATGACAATTTTTAACCCAATACTTGCAGGAATTTATTTAATCCTAATTTTAGCTTCATTTATAGCATTCAAAATGCTCAGAAAGCCATAATAAATCTTAATTTTTTATATCTTAAATTGAATCATGACAAAAAAAGAAATCTTACAATACGTCAAAAACCATCCATCGGGAAGGGTAAAACTTGCTGTTACAGATATTGATGGGATTCTTCGTGGAAAATACATTTCAGCTGAAAAATTTTCCTCTGTTATCGAAAAAGGCATGAGTTTTTGTGATGTTATCTTTGGATGGGACTCAAGCGATGTTTTATATGAAAAAGACTCTGTAACAGGATGGAAAAACGGATTCCCAGATAGCCCTGCTGTTTTGGATATAAATACATTCAGAACGATCCCCTGGGAAAATGATATTCCATTTTTTTTAGGCGAACTTAACGATGCATCAGGTAAACCAGCAACCTATTGTCCAAGACAACTACTAAAAGGTAAACTAGCTGATGCGAATAAAATGGGTTTTGCTCCCATTTTTGCACAAGAGTTTGAGTGGTTCAATTTTGCAGAAACTCCACAGTCTGCAAATGAAAAACAATTTAGAAATTTAAATCCATTGACACCAGGAATGTTTGGGTATTCAATCCTACGAACAACACTTGAAAATGGTTTCTTTTCTGATCTATTTGATTTACTGACAAAGTTCAATATTCCCATTGAAGGATTGCATACAGAAACTGGTCCGGGTACCTATGAAGCAGCTATTACCCATGCCGGAATTCTTGAATCAGCTGATCGCGCAGTCTTATTCAAAACAGCTGTAAAAGAAATCGCATACAAACATGGTGTTATGGCTACGTTCATGGCCAAAATAAATGAAAACCTTCCTGGATGCGGAGGACATGTACACCAAAGTCTTTGGGACAAAGCAGAAAAGAAAAATCTTTTTTATGATGAAAAAGATAAAATGCACCTCAGCGAAACAGCCAAAAGCTACATAGCCGGACAATTACATTGCTTGCCTCATATACTTCCTATGTTTGCCCCAACAATAAACAGTTATAAACGTTTAGTTGAAGGAGCATGGGCTCCTACAACCATCACGTGGGGATTAGATAATAGAACCGTAGCACTAAGAGCATTAACGGGTAGTGCCAATGCTGCACGAATTGAAACTAGAGTTATAGGATCTGATGTAAACCCTTACTTGGCCATGTCTGCTTGCTTAGCTGCTGGCTTATATGGAATTAAAAATAAATTGAAACTCAAACAACCAGCTACGGTTGGAAATGGATATAGAGATTATTCAAATGGAACAATTCCGACCACATTGATTGAAGCAACAAATCAGATGAAGAGCTCTTCAATAGCTAAAGAATTATTTGGAGAGGCTTTTGTAAATCATTTCACCATGACTAGAGAGTGGGAATGGAAGCAACACTTAAAATCAGTGACAGACTGGGAATACAGAAGGTATTTCGAAATTATATAATTGAATCCTAATAACTATTAAAATAAAAGCGATGAGATTTGACAAAGTGTATCAGTACAATTTTCCTACTACCATACGTTTCGGAGAAGGTGCAGTAAAAGAATTAGCTAGCTATTTAAAAGCAAATAATCTACAAAGACCACTTATCGTTAGTGATCCTGTGGTATGTCAACTTGGATTTTTCAAAGAAATTTTATCAGACTTAATTAGCAAAGGCATATCGGTAGAAGTTTTTTCTGATATCCATAAAAATCCAGTTAAGTCGGACGTTTATAAAGGTGGAGATGCTTTTGATTCCACAGACAGAGATTCTATAATAGGAATCGGCGGTGGTGCAGCACTAGATGTTGCAAGAGCAATCGTACTGAGAATAAATCATAGAGAAGATTTATTTAAGTATGATGATTTAATAGGGGGAGATGTTTATGTAACAAATGATGTGCCTCATTTCATTACTATTCCAACTACAGCTGGAACAGGAAGTGAAGTAGGCAGAAGTGCAATCATTGCAGATGATATAACACATCAGAAAAAAATACTATTCGCGCCAAAACTACTTGCAAAAATAGTTTTTGCAGATCCCATGTTAACTATGGAGTTACCTCCTGCCGTTACAGCAGCAACAGGCATGGATGCATTAACACATAATATGGAAGCATACATAGCTAAAATGCCTCATCCACTTTGTGAGGGTATAGCATTGGAAGGCATCTCCTTAATAGCAAAATCATTAGAAACTGCGGTAAACAAACCAGACCTTGAGTCAAGAAGCAATATGTTAATCGCTTCGTTAATGGGTGCAGTAGCCTTTCAAAAAGGCCTAGGCGTAGTACATTCATTGGCGCATCCACTCTCTTCCTTACTTGATACGCATCACGGACTTGCCAATGCAATAAATCTACCTTACGGCATGGAATTTAATATCGAAGGAAATGAAGAAAAATTCAAACGCATTTCGAAAACACTTGACTTAAAAGAAGAAAATGGCCAAGGTGTTGTAGATTATTTATTTGATTTGAACACACGTGTTGGCATGCCGCATAAACTTAGTGCTATTGGAGTTAAACCTGAGCATATTGAAACTTTAGCTGATCTTGCTTTTGCAGATTTCGCACATCCGAACAATCCAAAACCGGTAAGTAGAGAGAATTTCAAATCACTTTATCTTAAAGCGCTATAGAGGGATGGGAGCTAAAAAGAAAATAGGCATAAGCTTCACTACAACAAATCATAAACACTATTTAGCTTGGTTTAATACCGCTGACCTATCAAATGAATTTGAATTAATTGATCTGTCATTTGAAAATAACAACTTAGTAGATATTCAAACATGCGACGGATTTGTATTAACTGGAGGAGTTGATATACATCCTTCTTTTTATGAAGGGACTACATTGTATAATAACATGCCTAGCTCCTTTCAGAAAAATAGGGATGAGTTCGAATCTGCGATTTTTCATTATTCGCAATTAATGAAATTACCCTTGCTTGGTATTTGTCGTGGCTTACAACTTGTAAATGTATTGACAGGAGGAAAGCTCAACCAAGATCTTGGTGATGAAAAAAATGCAATTCATAAAAAACATGATGAATTCGACAAATTTCATGAAGTGTTTGTCCAACCCAATACGCTATTACATCAAATTACACATCGCACTTCAGGTAAAATAAATAGTGCACATCATCAATCCATAGACTCTAATCAACTTGGAGAAAATTTGAAAATTAATGCCCTAGCTGATGATGGCAAGACTATCGAAGGAATTGAATTTGAAGATAAATCAAACAAAGGGTTTATGCTCTGCGTACAATGGCATCCAGAGCGAATGGAAAGCAAGGAAGAAAGCCCCTTCTCACAAAATATTAAAGAAACATTTTTAACAGCAATTAGAAATACAAAAATGAAAAAATTAGATATTATTAATCCCGCAACAGAAGAGTTGATAACTTCATTAAATACAGACACAACAGAATCACTTAATGAAAAGCATTTATTGCTTAAAAGCGGAATGATTCAATGGAAAAACACTCCACTCGCATCAAGAGTAAATATTATCAATACATTCTCCAGTTTGCTTGAGAATGAAATTGAAACACTTGCAGCCACATTAACAGAAGAAGTTGGAAAACCCTTACAACAAGCTAGAAACGAAGTAAATGGGGCCAGAACCAGAATTCAATGGCTTACTGAGCATGCAGAACAGTATTTATCTGACGAAACCATGAATAAGGTAAGTGGGATGGAAGAAAAAATTTCATACGAGCCTTTAGGAATAGTATGTAATATTTCAGCGTGGAACTATCCTTACTTGGTTGGTACTAATGTATTCATTCCTGCCCTTTTAGCAGGCAATGTTGTATTTTATAAACCTTCTGAGTACTCAACGTTAACAGGATTACATATTGAAAGACTTTTAAAAAAAGCAGGTGTACCTGAAAATGCATTTCAAATTGCAATTGGCGCTGCCGAGGTTGGAAATACATTATTAGAGATGCCATTGGATGGTTATTTCTTTACAGGTTCATATAAAACAGGTCAGTACATTTATTCAAAAGTTGCTCCTAAAATGGTTCCATGTCAATGTGAATTAGGCGGCAAAGATCCTCTTTACGTAGCAGATGATGTTGTAGATATTGCTGCAGTGGCTGCTGGTACAGCTGATGGAGCATTCTATAACAATGGACAAAGCTGTTGCTCTGTTGAACGGATTTATGTACATGAAAAAGTTTATGATAGCTATGTAGAATCATTTGTAAAAGAGGTTCAATCGTGGAAATTAGGTAAGCCAACAGACGATGGAGTATATATAGGTCCATTAAGCCGAAAAGAACAGGTATCATTTCTAGAAGCACAGGTAGCTGATGCGCTTAGCAAAGGTGCAAAACTGTTAACTGGTGGAAAAAGATTACCTGGAAAAGGATATTACTTCGAACCAACTGTTTTGATTGATGTAACTCATGATATGCTTGTTATGAAAGAAGAATCATTTGGGCCAATCATTGGAATCATGAAAGTCAATAATGATGAAGAAGCATTAACGTTGATGCAAAACTGTGAGTACGGACTAACTTCGGCAGTATATACATCAAATAAGGCAAGAGCTGAAAAAATGATGCAGCAGATAAACTCTGGAACTGTTTACTGGAATTGCTGCGATAGAGTTAGCGCTGCGCTTCCTTGGAGCGGAAGAAAACACTCTGGATTTGGCGCTACATTATCCCATGCAGGATTGAGAGCTTTCACTAATCCAAAAGGATATCATTTGAGGGGATAACTCATGTGACTGAAGCTATAAATTGAAATACTCTTTTGCATTGCCATAAGAAACATTTTCAATTAGCTCACCAATCCAGCGTTCATCATTCGGTATGAGCCCTTTATTCATATCATTAGCAAGCATATTGCATAAGATCCTTCTGAAATATTCATGACGGGAGTAAGACAATAGACTTCTGCTATCTGTTAGCATTCCGATAAAGTTTGACAACAAGCATGTGTCTGATAATATATCAAGATGCTGTTCTATGCCATTTTTTTGATCAAGGAACCACCAAGCTGCTCCATATTGGACCTTTCCTTTTGCAGAACCATCGTTAAAGTTTCCTGTCATAGTTGCAAATGAAGCATTGTCTGCAGGGTTAACATTATATAAAATAGTCTTAGCCAACTCATCGGTTTGATCTAGCGTATTTAACAAAGCAGATAAACGTTCAGTATGCGAATAATCACCAATCGAATCTAATCCAGCATCTACACCCACTTTAGCACTAAGTCTCGAATTGTTATTCCGTATTGCCCCTAGATGAAATTGTTGAACCCAACCCTTTTGATGATACATTTTACAAAGGGAATAAAGCACATGAAATACAAACGCATCAGGATTTGAAAATGGCTTCTCCCCTCTAGATGACATATATTGCTTGAATTCACTTGCCAACTCGGAAGTAAATTCAGTTTTAATTGGGATCTGCGTTAATCCATGATCAGAAATTTTACACCCTACAGAGGCAAAATAATCAACCCTTACTAGTAAAGCGGCTAACAAGTCTTCAATACTTTTAATAACTATACCAGATGAAGCTGATAGTTTCTCTAGATAATGTATAAAATTTACTGGGTCATTAATAGCAAACGATTTGTCGGGCCTAAAGCTAGGTGCAAATGAAAAAGTACAGGTATCATCGATAGCTACTTGCTTATGATATGCAAGATCATCTATTGGATCATCAGTTGAACATTGATAGACCACATTGTATTTCTCCATAAGTTTTCTAGATGAGTGTGCATCATCAGAAAGAAGTTCATTACACTGTGCGTATATCCTACTAGCTGTTTTCTCGTTAAGGAATTCGGTAATGCCAAAAGAATTCTTCAATTCAAGGTGAGTCCAATGAAAGAGGGGATTTCGAATGGTTTGAGGAACTGTTCTAGCCCATGCATGAAATTTTTTCTCATCAGATTGACTTCCCGTAATATAATCTTCCCCAATCCCTAACGACCTCATTGCCCTCCATTTATAATGATCATCACCCAACCATAATCTAGTCATGT
>CANKGM010000037.1 GCA_947481355.1 Chitinophagaceae bacterium | reverse complement strand
GTTGGTTTTCGGGGCATCAATCAGGCTAAAGAATGTATCTTTGTTCAAATTTAGGACATGGACTTTCAGCAGCAGGTTATGCAGGCGGTGGGAATGATTAGAACCCAATACTTAGGGTACCCTACTGTTGGGGTTATTTTAGGCAGTGGATTAGGTGCATTCATTGATTACATTGACGTTGAACATGAGATTCCTTATTCAGAAATTCCTCATTTTCCTCTAACTACTGTTGAGGGGCATAGTGGTAAGCTAATCTTTGGGAAGATCGGCAACAAGTCTATTGTGATTATGGCAGGACGTTTTCATGCTTATGAAGGGTATTCGGCTAAGGAGGTTGTTTTTCCTATTCGAGTCCTGAAAATATTAGGAGTGCAGCAGCTGTTTATTTCAAATGCTGCTGGGGGTGTACATCCTGACTTTAACGTAGGTGATTTGATGGTGATTAGGGATCATATTAGTTTTGCTATTATTAATCCCTTGATTGGGCCTAACAACGAGGCATTTGGTCCTCGCTTTCCAGACATGAGCGAACCTTATTCCAAGGCATTGGTCGCAAAGGGGCATGAAGCTGCTTTGAAGCTTGGCTATACATTGAAAGAAGGTGTTTACTTTGGGGTAACTGGTCCAACTTTTGAAACGAGGGCAGAGTACAAACTTATTCGAACCCTTGGTGCAGATGCCGTTGGGATGAGTACTGTGCAAGAGGTGATTGCTGGGGTGCATTGCGGTATGAATATATTTGCGATGAGTGTCATTACAGATATAGGTATACGTGAAGAAGAGAATACGATTACACATGAGGATGTATTAGCTGCAGCAACTGAAGCAGAGCCAAAGCTCACCGCAATTTTTAAAGAAATTATAGAATCATTATAAGGGAATAACTTTGTTACACTTTGGGCTCATGAAGAGAATGATAAAACAGCATTTTAAATGGATGTACCATCTGCCTTGTGCAAGGTTGTTTGTTCTCTTGTTGTTTTTATTTTTTTTAGGATCTACAGAAACATATGGTCAGGGTCGTGGGATGATGGGCAGAATGTCAGGTGGTTCATCTCGAGGTGGTGGACGAGGTGGTGCAGCAAAAGGTGGAGGTGGGAGTGATTCCCTTTCCTTTGAAAAGCGAAATTTTGCTGATGATTCGGTTAATGTCCGATTTAGATATTTAGATACCGCCCGATATACTGTATTAGACTCATCGATTGATGATTATTATAAACGTGTACCACTTAAGCAAGAATATATTTATTTAGGGAATAACGGAAATGCTGCAAGGCCTTTATTGTTTTCACCTATGAGGTCACCAGGTTGGGATGCAGGATTTCATGCATTGGACTTATATGCATTTACCATTGCTGAAACCAAGTTCATGAACACGACCAAGCCCTATACACAACTTGGTTTTTTGGTTGGAAGTAAGGCGGAGCAAAACCTAGATATTATCCATACGCAGAATATTAGTCCTGATTGGAATTTTGTTGTTCAGTATCGACTACTTAATTCTCCGGGTGCATTTAATTCTCAGAATACAAATCATAATAATATTCGATTTAATTCTGATTATACTTCTAAGAGTAAGCGGTATCATGCATTTTTTATATTTATGTCAAATGCACTCCAGTCATCCGAGAATGGAGGGATTGTTAGCAATGATTATTTAGTGAATGAAAATAAAGCGTACAATGATCGCTTTAATATTCCTACTAATCTTGCCTCGGCAGCATATTCAAGTAGAAACTTTTTCAATGTTAAACTCAATACAGGAAATCGTTACACGGATAGACAGCTATTGTTTCGTCAGCAATATGATTTTGGTAAAAAAGATTCCGTTGTAACAGATTCAACGGTGACAAGATATTTCTTGCCGAGGGTTCGGTTTGAGCATACTCTGCATACTTTTTCATATGACTATAAGTATATGGACATTCAGGCCTCATTGGCCCCGAACTTCTATAAAGATAATTATGAGTTAGTCGATGTTCCTGAAAAACTTTCCTTTGAACAACAATGGAAGATTTTGAAAAATGATTTTTCGATCATTCAATTTCCTGATGCTAATAACCCACTTCAGTTTTTTAAGGCAGGCATATCGTTTTCCCATTATAGCTCCGATACAGGGGTGCTAAAAAATTCATTTGTAAATGTTATGGTTCATGGCGAATACCGTAACAGAACAAAAAATAAAAAATGGGATATGTTATTGTCTGGCGAGCTTTATCCTGCCGGAAGAGATGCTGGTAATTATGATATTTTAGCAAGGCTACAGCGTTCGCTTGGCAAGAAGCTCGGCTTGGTTGAATTGGGATTCCAAAACATTAATCGATCGCCTTCTTATCTGTTAAATTATGCGAGTATTTTTCCAGCAATTAAGAAGGATGGATTGCGAAATGAAAATGTGACTGGTTTATATGCTTCATTGTTTATGAACTCGATCAAAACGAAGTTGGTATTTAATTATTATCTAAATAGTAATTATACCTATTTCAGTAATTATAACACTGTTGATCAATACTCAACCATTTTTAATTTTATCAGGGCTGGTATAAGTAAGCAGTTCAAGTTAAGTAGAAAATGGAATTGGTATATGGATTTATACGTACAGTCTGTGGCAGGTAATGCGCCAATCCATTTACCTTGGTTATATACTCGAAATCGTATTGCATATGAGTCAACGCCATTCAGGAATTTGGTAGTGTCTACTGGAATAGATTTGCGTTACTATAATTCATATTATGCAGATGGATATTCTCCAGTATTGGGTCAGTTTTTCTATCAAACTCAGCAAAAGAGCTCTACTCTTCCAGATCTAACCGCATACATGAATTTTAGGGTTAGGAGCTTTACCGCTTTTATTCGCTTGGAGAATTTAAACACGGCTACTACGAAGTATGGCTTTGGGTTTAAAAATAGCAATCTAGCGGCCCCTTTATATGCTATGCCAGGGATGGTGTTTCGGTTAGGTATATTTTGGAATTTTGTTAATTAGGTGTTAACAAAAAAGGGGCAAAGGCACATAACTAAAAAGGGACAAAGGCACATAGCTAAAAATGGACGTTATTGCCTTGTTTGTATTTGAAATTTTGGGAAACGCTAAGATTGTTAACACAGCTGTAACTTGCTTATTTCTTGAATATCATCTAACTTTATACTGTGAAAAGAATTATAGTCATATTGCTTTTGATGATTCATGCTGCTGCGAGTAGTGGTACAGTCATTAGTTTGCATTATTGCATGGATTCTTTTGCCAGTGTAAGCATTGGCCATAAAGAAAAAAAGGGCTGTGATTTATGCGGCATGGATAACAGAGGATGTTGCCATGATGATGTAAAGGTTATAAAGCTTGATAATTCTCAGTATCTCCAAACTTCTACACATTCTTTTCCTAATCATACTGAAGTTTTTTTTAGTGATGCATCATTTCAGATTGGGCATCCAATAAGTCATCTGCCTTCTGCTGACTATGGTTTACATACTTTTAGTTTCCGAGAAGGACCTCCACTCTTTTTATTGAACTGTAATTTTCGCATCTGATCGTGTTTGTATAATTCATTTTCTTCCATACCAAACTTGGTATTGATTTTATACATTTAAAAACACAATCATGAAAAATATATTATTATTTACATCATTCTTATTTACAGTACTTTTTACTGGAACTGCATTTGCACAAAAAAATAAAACGGAAGACATCAAAGTTTGGGGCAACTGTGGTATGTGTCAAAAGACCATTGAAGGGGCTGCTTTGAAAGGTGGTGCAAGCAATGCAAGTTGGAATAAAGAGACAAAGATTTTAACTGTTACCTATAATCAAAAGAAAGCTGATGCCAAGTCAATTCAAGAGGCTGTAGCAGCTTCTGGCTATGACACTCAAGATGTAGTAGCTTCTGCTGAAGCATACAAAAATTTACATTCTTGCTGTCAATATGATCGTAAGGTTGTTGATAAATCTAGCTCCTCTGATAAGATGACATGTGATAAAGACGCAAAATGTGACAAGGATATGTCATGTTGCAAGGGCGAAAAGGATATGTCATGTTGCAAAGAGGGTAAGTGTGATAAAGATATGGCTGTATGCAAAGAGAAAGATTGTTGTAAGGATATGGCTAATTGTACTGACAAAGATTGTTGTAAAAAGTAATTCACTTGGGCGGCCTGGTACAGGCCGCCCATATTTTAATTTATTATGAAGAAGTATTTATGTTGTCTGCTTGTCGGACTATCTTTTGCATTGGCCACCACTGCACAAATCACCAAGGCTACATTACAAGCAAGTGGGCTGACGTGTGCACTTTGTGCTAAGGCAGTTTATTCTAATTTATCATCATTACCTTTTGTAGACAGTATTGATACAGATTTGAATGCTTCGGCATTTGTGATAGCTTTTAAAAAAGGCATGATTGTTGATATAGATGCATTGAATAAAAAAGTTCAAGATGCTGGTTTTTCAATAGCATCACTTTTGGTTTCTGCACATATCACTCCAGGTAAAATAGAGCTTGATAAACATATTACGATTGGGCAGCAGGTTTTTCATTTTTTGAATGTTAAATCGCAAGACGTTGCTAGTGAAATAACGTTTAAATTGGTGGATCAAGCTTTTGTTTCTGCTAAAGAGTTCAAGAAAGTGATCACACTAACTAAAATGCAATGTGTCAAGACCGGTAGGGCTGAATCTTGTTGTGCAGCTGATGGGATAAAAGAATCTACGCGTATTTTTCATGCCATCATTTAATCAAGGAAATGAAACGTTTTTTACTTGTTATCCTTTTTTCATGTTTGACTATATATGTTGTTTCTGCGCAGGAACTTTATGTATTTAGTGAGCCTGCTTCTACTATGCCGGCAAACTCTTTTGGCGTTAAATATACTGGCAAGTTTGTTGAACAAGAGACGAATGGCAAAAACCTCATTTCAAGTAGGCATATGTTTGAGACAGCCTTCGGCTTGAGTAAAAAATTGATGCTTCATCCCTCTGTAACAGTTTCAGATATGTATACCAATAGTGCCATTCGTTATGAGTCGATGGGCCTATACGTTAAGTATCGATTCCTTTCCATTGATGAAGTGCACAAGCATTTTCGTGCTGCCTTTTATGCAAAGGGCGTGATAGGCAGAAATGACCTTAAGTATGAAGAGCTTACTGTAGATGGTGATCATACTGCTGTCCAAGGCGGATTAATATTCACACAACTTATTCATAAGCTCGCTATCTCTTCTACAATTGGGTTAACTGAGGTATTAAATAAAGAGCGATGGTTAAAATATGATGGAGTAAGGCATTACAGTTATCAAAACTTCGCGTATAGTATTTCTGCTGGATATTTATTGTTGCCTAGACAATACAAAGGCTTTAAACAGACTAATTTAAATGTCTATTGTGAGATTATGGGTGGAGCAGCCATCGATAGAAGAGCAGGCTATTTCGATATGGCACCTGCATTGCAACTTATCATCAATAGTAATTCAAAGGTAAATCTAGGGTATCGCTTTCAGTTGTTTGGTGGTGCATACCGGATGGCACCTTCCGGATTATTGGTGTCTTATGAGAGATCATTTTTAAATGCGTTCAAGCATAAATTATGATAAAAGTCATCTCCTCCATTTTTATGTGGCTTATACGTCTTTTTCAAAAAAAGGATTGTTGCAAGTAGGTTTCAAATCCTTATAAATTAGTATCTTGAAGCCGTGAAAAAGTTTGTCTTTATTATACTCTCTTTGCAGATCATTACATCGGGAAATTTCCTTGGTGAAGTGGTTAAATTAAACAGTTTAATAGAGCATTTTAGTGAGCATGAAAAAGGAGCTAATCCTTTAACCATGCTAGAGTTTTTACAATTGCATTATTTCAATCCCAAGCATGAAAGTTCTGATCCTAAACGACATGCTTCACTTCCATTGCATCAGTCCAATATAAGTTTTACAGTAGTATATAATTCTCCTGCTGATCCGCTTCAGTTGGAGCAATTCCCTGAAATAACTTCCATGAATTTTACGCCTATTAATAAAGGCTTAACTCCTCAATATAAGCAGGTTTCTGTATTTCAACCTCCTCGAGTAATCTAATTTTTTGATTACTGGTATTTCTTCTATTTTTTGATTTCGATAACTAGAAGGTTCTGTGGAACAGAAATGTTTCTATATAACCATAAACAAGATGTAGTATGTTAAATAAAATCATCGCTTATTCTATAAAGAATAAGCTTATTGTTGGTTTATTTGTAGTGGCTTTAATTGGATGGGGTGGTTATGAAGTGACACGGTTGCCTATTGACGCAGTTCCTGATATTACAGATAACCAAGTTCAGGTACTTACTGTTTCTCCTTCCTTAGGAGCGCCTGATATAGAACGCCTTGTTACGTTTCCTATAGAGCAAGCTGTAAGTAGTATATCAGGTATAAAACAGGTTAGAAGCTTTTCGCGATTTGGTCTTTCCTTAGTTACAATTGTATTTAATGATCAAACGGATTTGTATTGGGCGAGGCAACAAATCAGTGAGAAATTGCAACAGGTTCAACGTGATATACCTGCAGGTGTGGGGTCTCCTGAATTAGCTCCTGTTACAACTGGACTAGGTGAAATTTACCAATATGTAGTGCGTCCATTAAAAGGGTTTGAAGGGAAGTATGGTCCGATGGAATTACGAACCCTACAAGATTGGGTTGTGCGTAGACAGTTGCTCGGTACACCTGGTGTTGCTGAAGTGGCAAGTTTTGGTGGAAAGCTTAAGCAATATGAGATTGCTGTTAAACAAGAACAATTAAAGGCGCATCAATTAACGATATCCGATGTGTTTGATGCATTAGAAAAGAACAATCAAAATACAGGGGGTGCATATATTGAGAAGGGCCCTACTGTTTTATACATCCGCAGTGAAGGTCTTACTGCAAGTTTAGAGGATATACAAAAGATTGTGGTAAAAAATTTAGACAATGGAATTCCATTGTTGATGCGCGATGTAGCCACCATTCAATACGGCTCTGCCATTCGTTATGGCGCTATGACGTATAATGATAAGGGAGAGGTAGCTGGAGCGGTAGTTATGATGTTAAAGGGTGAGAATTCTTCGGCTGTAATCCAAAGGGTAAAGACTCGAATTGCTGAAATTCAAAAAATGATGCCTGAGGGCGTAGTCATTGAACCTTTTCTAGATCGAACTAAAATGGTTAACAATGCCATCAAAACAGTAGAAACAAATTTGATGGAAGGTGCACTCATTGTGATTTTTGTCTTGGTATTTTTTTTAGGCAATCTTAGGGCAGGATTAATTGTATCCTCTGTGATTCCATTATCTATGCTCTTTGCTGTTATCTTGATGAATGCATTTGGTGTTGGTGGGAATTTGATGAGCTTGGGTGCGATTGATTTCGGTCTGATAGTAGATGGCTCTGTTATTGTAGTTGAAGCCATTCTTCATCGTTTTTCTCATTCGAAGCATTTTAGAAGTCTTGGTGTGATTACACAACGCGATATGGATGATGAAGTGGGTGCGTCCACTGGCATGATGATTAAGTCGGCTGTATTCAGTCAAATCATTATTTTGATTGTGTACTTACCTATCCTTTCACTACAAGGGATTGAGGGAAAAATGTTCAAGCCAATGGCACTAACAGTAGCATTTGCTATACTAGGAGCATTCTTACTTTCCATTACTTATGTTCCGATGATGGCGGCATTGAGCTTGAGTAAAAAGCTAAAACATAAGATGTCCTTGGCCGATAAATTTATGGCCTCATTAGAAAAATTTTATCAGCCCTTATTGAATCGGGCTATTTTATTTCCTAAAACAATCATTGCCTCTACCTTGGCTATTTTTATCATCGCCATATTAATTCTTAGTCGGATGGGTGGGGAATTTATTCCTGAATTAGAAGAAGGTGATTTTGCGGTAGAGACTCGTTTACTCACGGGTAGTAATCTAAATAATACGATCCAATCAACTCAGCAGGCGACAAAAATTTTACTCGATAAATTTCCAGAAGTTGAAAAAGTGGTAACTAAAATTGGTAGTGCAGAAATCCCAACTGATCCAATGCCTTTTGAGGCTGGTGATATGATTATTGTCTTGAAGGATAAATCAGCTTGGACCTCAGCAAAAACATTTCCTGAGTTGAGTGAAAAAATGACAAAAGCATTAGAAGTAGTTCCTGGTATTACAGTGGGTTTTCAATTTCCCGTTCAAATGCGGTTCAATGAATTGATGACTGGTGCACGTCAGGATGTGGTATGTAAAATATTTGGCGAGAATCTTGATACCCTTAGTTATTACGCACATCGTTTAGCCGATATCATGCGATCTGTTAATGGGGCAAAAAATATCTATGAAGAACGTGTTACGGGTATGCCTCAGGTTGTCATAAAGTATAATCGAGATGCGATGGCGAAGTATGGATTGAATGTGAGTGACATTAATAGGGTTGTGAATGCAGCGTTTGCAGGACAGATTGCAGGTCAAGTATATGAAGGAGAGAAGCGATTTGATATGGTTGTTCGTCTTGATGGAGCGTCTAGAAAGAATATTGCAGACATTCAAAATTTGTTAATTCAGACGAAGCAAGGTTCACAAATTCCATTATCAATGGTTGCAGGAATAGAAGAAATTGAAGGGATAAATCAAATTCAACGTGAGAATACACGAAGGCGAATTATCGTTGGCTTTAATATTGGAGAAAGGGATGTGCAAACTATTGTGAAAGAGTTGCAGCAAAAAGTAGCTAAAGAGTTGAATTTATCTAGAGAGTATACCATTCAGTATGGCGGTTCTTTTGAGAATATGACTGCGGCTAAAGAACGTTTATCCATAGTTGTGCCGATTGCATTGCTCTTGATCTTTTTGTTGTTATATTTCGCATTCAATTCAGTCAAACAAGGGTTATTAATCTACACCGCTATTCCATTATCAGCGATTGGTGGCATATTGGCATTGTGGATGAGGGATATGCCATTTAGTATTTCAGCTGGCGTTGGATTTATTGCGTTGTTTGGTGTAGCGGTATTGAATGGAATATTATTGGTTACAGAATTCAATCGATTAAAGGCTGAAGGTTCACATGATGTTGCTAGAATTGTGATTCATGCCACTAAGTCGAAGTTGAGGGCAGTATTGATGACAGCCTTGGTACCTTCACTTGGTTTTATACCGATGGCCATTAGTACTGGGGCTGGCGGTGAAGTGCAAAAGCCACTTGCTACAGTAGTTATAGGGGGCTTGATTATTTCTACTATGCTGACCTTATTCGTTTTGCCTATTTTATACATACTATTTGAAAAAGGAATTAAATACATGAAATCGCCTAAACATACTATTGCTGTCATACTACCTTTTCTTTTATTAAGCATGGCCGTCAATGCACAGCATACAATTACCCTACATCAAGCGATTGATAGTGCTTTAAAGAATAATGCATTTATTCAGGTTGCTAATACACAGGTGTCTTATCACAAGGCATTGCAAAAAAGCAATCTGGATATTGATAAGACAAATTTAGGTGTTGAGTATGGCCGATTCAATAGTACATTAAGTGATAATCGGTTTTCGTTAAATCAAACTATTCAATTTCCTACAGTGTATAAGCATCAAGCAGATATCAATCGTACTGCTATCCTGCTCAGTGAAACGAACCGATTGCAAAAGGAAGTAGAAATTAAGGGTAGAGTAAAGCAGTTGTTTTATCAGATTTTGGTTTTTAAGGAAAGGAGAATATTACTTCAGCAAGCGGACAGCTTATATAAACAGTTCTTAGATAAAACCAAGCTGCGATTCAATACAGGGGATGTAGATATATTAGAATACAATACAGCTGAAAATCAACGTATACAAATTTCTAGCCAACTGCAAATTTTGGAAGTGGATTATCAAATTGCATTGGGAAATCTTAAGAATTTACTTAACGCAAAAGAGTTGTATGAACCTAATGCGGAATCCATTTTATATCATTTGTCAACATTACCAGACCTAGTTGGAATAAATAAAAATCCTTCATTTATTCTTCAGCAACAGCAGATATTGCTTTCAGAGCAACAATATGAACTTGAAAAGAGTAAGTTGCTTCCTACATTGAATGCTGGGTTTAATAGTATGACCTTTATGGGTTGGCAGACAACTGGACAAAATTCAGAGAAGTATTTTGGTAGTGGAACTCGATTTTCATCTGTTGCGGCTGGTATAGGACTTCCTATCTTTTCTAGAGCACAGCGTTCAAAAATAAGTGCATCAACTATATTGGTCAACAAACAAAAGCAAGAATTGCAGGCTATAAGCCAGGAATTAACCAATCAATTGGAAAACAGCCTAAAAATGTATGTTCAATATTCATCTTTGGTTGAAACATACAAAAGGACGATGCTGCCTTCAGCTAAGTCAACTATTGAGGCAGCGACGAAGAAGTTTTACGCTGGAGAGATAGGGTATTTGAATTGGGTGATTTTAGTCAACCAAGCGATACAAACTAAGGGGGAATATTTGACTATCATTCAGCAGCTCAACCAGTCTGCTTTTGACATTGAACAATTAAGCAACATCAATTAATTTATTCTTTAAACAATCGATATGAAAGCTATTAACATTGCTATTTATTCGCTGATTCTTTTTTCTTCTTGTAAGCAACAACAGAATGATAAGGCTGCTGATGCGAAGCAAAGTAAAGATTCTACTGTTTCTTCAGATCTTGTTGAAGTATCTTCTGAACAATTGAAAAATGCTGACATTGTTCTTGGTATGCCCGAGCCTAGAAAGATGCACACTTCATTAAAGGTTAGTGGTGTGATAGATGTGCCACCTCAAAATATTGTTTCAGTAAGTATCGCGATGGGGGGGTATCTAAAGAATACGACTATGATACCAGGGGAACGAGTGAATAAAGGGACTTTGCTAGCCGTATTAGAGGATCAGCAATATATTCAGGTTCAACAAGACTATTTGACCGCTATAAGTCATCTTGAATACCTCAAAACTGATTTTGAAAGACAGAAGTTGCTCAATGAATCAAAGTCGACGAGCGATAAAGTTTTTCAACAGGCAAAGCGCGATTATGACAGTCAGAAAATTTTAGTTAAATCGCTCCGCGAGAAATTGTTGTTGATTGGGGTTAATCCTGATGCCTTGAATGAAGAAAATATTTCACGAGGTATTCGAATATATTCACCCATTAGCGGATACATTACTAAGGTTAACTTTAATATTGGTAAATATATTAATCCGACTGATGTTTTATTTGAAATCATTGACCCTAGTGATTTGCATGTTAGGTTGACGGTGTTTGAAAACGAAGCTGCTAATCTTCGTGTTGGACAAAAACTTACTTTCTCAACGAATAGCAATCCTAATGAGAAATACACAGCATCAATACATCTGATTACGCCGAATATTGAAGAAGATAGGTCTACTGATGTGCATTGTCATTTTGAAGGGGCGTCTAAACATATTTTTCCTGGCACCTTTGTTAATGCAGAAATCGCTTTGAACAATGCAAGTGTTAGATCAGTGCCTGAAGGTGCGGTAGTTAAATGGGAGAATAAGGACTGTTTATTGATTCAAACAAGTAATAATCAATTTCAATTGTTGCCTGTTGAGACAGGTGTTTCTACAGGTGGGTTTATAGAAATTAAAACAGCAATTGATGATCGGAAAATTGTCATTAAGAATGCCTATACGTTATTGATGAAGATGAAAAATAATTCGGAGGAGTAATATTAAATTAAGTTAGTTGGCTGTTGTCTAGGGAAACTGAATTACGTTTTTTTGGCGACGGCCAATTTTATTTTGAGGTGAGTACTAATTTTTTTTAAGATTCTATATAGGCAACAGTCCCACCGACCCATGTATTATTATCATTATACCTTGTTCCGATCATCTTTCCTTTGCTTATTCTCGCAAGGTTTGTGAGTAATGTTGGATTATCATCTCCATCTTTCCAGGTATACATTAATCTAATTTCTGTTTTTGCCAGCCCATCAGGTGTTTCAATGCAGTCGGCATAGTTTACTTTACGTTGAAGTATCCAATTTTCTGGGTTTTCTATATTGATTAAATCAGCCTCCGTCAGATCGATGATGACACCTTGACCTGCATAAGAGAATAGGGGTTTCAATACATACTCTTCAAGATTCGTTGGAATTTGTTTAATCTCATTAAGGAAATACGTTTCAGGTATATTGGGATGTTTTAAAAAAGGTAAGGTATACTTTGATATGCGATAAAACCAGTTTGGGTGTCCAATCCACTCAACATTTAAATTACCATGTAAATCTGGTAAATCGTTCAGTGTGTTTTTTGTATTCTTTAAGTCATCAAAAATGATTCTATTGTATATTCTCTTGACCTGTGTTTTAATTCCGTTGAGAGTGTAGTATATATTATTGTTTTCGATTCTTAATTCGGAAAGGCATACTGATTTAATACCCAAATATGTTTCAGTGCAATAAAAGTCGATCCGCGTTTTTTGCTCGTGAGGATTAAGTTCAAGCAAGATTACATCCTTAGGATCATGTTCTGCAATAATTACTTCTCTTAAATCTTCTATGTATGTTT
>CANKGM010000036.1 GCA_947481355.1 Chitinophagaceae bacterium | reverse complement strand
GGCTATACATCCTTCAATGACGGTATGGCTAAAGGATATTTCTTGAGGCCTTCGCTTAACCTTACCCGAACTATTGAACATTGGTCAAACCAAGAATTCGGCGTTAAATATTCACTTGAAAAAACAACGTCATCATTCATACGTTCAGATTCACTTAAAGCGGGAAGTTTTGCATTCAATACCTTTCAGGTGTTTACACAATCTGACCAATCAAAAATGAATAAATGGGGATTGAATTATTTTACGCGAACAGATCAAATTCCATTTGCCAATAAACTGGAGAGAACAGATAGAAGCCATAATTATAGTATAACGTCTGAACTACTCGCTAGTGAACATCATCAAGTAAAGTTTAGTACTACGTTTAGGCAACTTGAAATCATCAATAGCCAAGCCACTGCGGTCAAGCCAGACAAAACACTCTTGGGAAGGGTTCAATACCTTTCAACAGTATGGAAAGGAGCCATAAATGGGGATATGTTATATGAGTTGGGAACAGGACAAGAGCCGCGAAAAGATTTCGCTTTTTTTGAAGTTCCTGCTGGACAAGGAGAATATACGTGGATTGATTACAACAATGATGGCGTTCAACAACTTAATGAATTTGAAATTGCTAAGTTTCGAGATCAAGCTAAATTTTTCAGAATTGCAACGCCTACCAATGAGTTCATCAAAGCCGATTATTTACAATTTAATTACAACGTTGTAATTAATCCATCTCAAGCGTTATCGAATTACACTTCTAATTCATTTATTAATTTTATTAAAAAATTATACGTTCAATCAGCTCTTCAAATCAATAAAAAACAAGAAGCAGGGCATGCTAAAGCCTATAATCCATTTGATAATTTTTTGATTGACACGTCTTTAATAACTTTTGATCGGGTATTCAGTAATTCATTTTCATTCAACAAAATGAGTCAGGTTTGGGGACTTGATATCAATACCTTGCAAACAAGCAATAGAGCATATTTGTCTTATGGTTATGAAACACGTTCCATTGATGGTATTTCATTCAAGATTAGATCGAATTGGTTTAAGGTAATTACAGTTGATTTCATCACTAAAATGAATCGGAACATTTTAGAAACTCCAAAATTCAGTAATCGAAATTATAATGTTTCTTCATTGGCACTTGAGCCAAGAATAACATTTACTCAAGGAACGAATTTGCGTTTGATGGCCGGTTATAAGATAGATGATAAACAAAATAAAGGACCAGAAGTGGCAAAAATTAATGCGATGCTTTTTGAAGCCAAGTATAATTTAGTGTCTAATACGGCTATTTCAACTTCGATGAATTTTAGTAAAATAAGTTTTAATGGAAATGCGAATACCAGTGTTGGGTATATTATGCTAGAAGGCTTGTTACCTGGAAAGAATTTTATTTGGACAATGGATTTAACAAAAAGACTCACTCCTTATCTTGAAATGACCATTCAATATGAGGGAAGAAAAGCGGGCACTTCAGGAATGGTTAATATCGGACGAGCCCAAATTCGAGCAATATTATAAAAAAAGGGACAGTGATATCACTGTCCCTTTTTAATTATGTATTCAGCCAATCTTATTTAAGAGCAGCTATACCTTGTCCGATTTTGAATCCATTTTGATAAACAACGATGCTATAGCTTCCTTTAGAATAGGCATCAGTTTGTTTGAGGTCAAAGTTGATAGATTTTGATTCACCCTGAGTGTATTCGGTGTTCAATTTAGTGGTATAATCTAATTGTCCGTCTTGGCGTGTTTCAAAACTTCCAGAGCCAAGTGCAGTTTCTTTAATAATTTTTCCACTTGGGTCTTTTGCAATAATAAATAGCATTTTTGTTCCAGTAGTTGCAATTCTATTTTCATCCAACATAAACGAGATGCGAAGTTTATCCGCACGTTTCGCTCTTGAGGTTGATTTTTCTTTTCCAGAATTGGTTTCGTTAATAGCGGCTATTTGAAAGCTTGATGCATGAAGGGTAGACCCTACATCAACTTTATCTTCAGCCTCTTTTTTAGCTACTTCTGTTGTAGCTAAGTTTTTTTCAAGATTTTGCTTATCAGCTGTCAAACCAGCTTTGTCAGCAGTGAGTTGTTGGTTTTCAGCTTGCAATCTTTCTATTTCTCTTACATAGTCATTTATTTTACCATTCAATTCTCCTACCAATACTTTTGCCTCGGCAAGATCCTCTGCTGTGGCATTTTGTTTGCTGACCAATGTTTTGAACCGACTTTTAAGTACTTGCATTTCCTTATCCTTCGTTTTGACCAAACTATCTAGTCCGACATTCGTTTGTGTCATTTCTTGTAAACGAACCATCGCGTCATCAAATTCTTTCTGAACGGCATTTTTAGATGAATCTAATGTCGAATACTGAGCATCTTTTTCTGAAATGAGTGTATTTGTTTGATTCTTGGTATAGAAAAAATATACCCAAGAAACAACCAATGCAATGAGTAGGACAATGATAATCGTGCCTTTGTTGTCTTTTTTTGGTTCTTGGCTAAAACTGCCAGTTGTAGGATTTGTTGTCATGATTTAATGAATTGTTGAGTGTTATTCAAAATTGAATTGATATTTTTGATATCTAGACAAAGGAATAACTTTTTTTTTCTTTAAAACCTTGTTACTATGTTAAAAATTTAACATTCATATGTTAACATAGAAATTAAAAGTGTAGTCAAGAAGCCAAACTAAATCGGAATATGAGTGTTGAACAAATACAAACAGATTGGGTAAAAGGGGTATTTAAGCCCATTTACTGGCTCCAAGGGGATGAGCCTTACTATATAGATTTGTTAACGAATTATGCTGAAACCAACATACTTACTCCCGATCAGGCTTCCTTCAATTTGAGTGTTTTTTACGGTAAGGATTCGAAAGTAGAAGATGTGCTAAATGCCTGTAAGAGGTATCCCATGTTTTCAGAGCTACAAGTTATTATTCTGAAAGAGGCTCAACAACTGCGTGATATTGAAAAATTGGAGCATTATATTGATCATCCTCTTGGCTCAACCATTTTCATAATTGCATACAAAGACAAGACATACGATAAGCGTAAAGCATTTGGGAAATTGATTCACAAGAAAATTGAGGTGCTTACTACAAAAAAGTTGTACGACAATGAATTACCTGAATGGGCGTCTCAATTGATTAAGCGAAAGGGATTGGATATCAAGCCTAAAACTTTACACATATTAGTAGATCATATCGGAAACGATTTACAACGAATAGAAAATGAAGTTGAAAAAATAATTATCAATCTCGCAGGTCGTAAAACCATTACGGATGATGACATAGAAAATTTCGTAGGGGTAAGCAAAGAATTTAATGTTTTCGAACTACAAGCTGCAATGATAAATAAAGACTTGGCTAAGTCGTTAGCTATTTTGAATTATTTTTCCTCTAACCCCAAAGCCGCTCCTATTCAGCTATTGCTTCCAACACTTTATTCTTTTTTTAGTAAATTATATGTTGCTTCATCAAGCAATGTTCGGGATGAGTATGCTCTCGCGGCACTACTTGGAATAAATGGTTTTTTTGCAAAACAATACATCTCAGCTATGCATAAATATACACCAGCAGATGTTGAAAATGCATTGCTTTTATTGCACCATTATAATTTAAAAAGTGTGGGAATTGGAAAATCTGACGTGCCTGATGCAAGCCTAATGAAAGAGCTTATAGCAAAAATCATCATTTAGTTTGGGCTTCAAAAAAAGACAAAACGGTATTCTTGTCTTTTTCTAATTGAGCTGTAAGCTCTTCAAGCCCTGAAAATTTTATTTCATTTCTAATAAAGGCCTTTAATTCTACACAGAGAGAAAGATCATACAAGTCTTCTTTAAGATTGAAGATGTGGATTTCAATTCTTCTCTCTTTACCACTTACCGTTGGTCGATAGCCGATATTCATCATACCATTTTTTTCGATCGTATGATTGTCTTTTTTTATGAAAACCGATACTGCGTATACTCCCGTTGCTGGGACGAGCTTTTCTGTTTCAGTTATTGCAAGGTTTGCTGTTGGAAAGCCTATTTTTCTGCCCAGTTGATCCCCGCGAATAACAATTCCCTCAAGTTGATAAGCGTATCCAAGCAAGGAATTGGCTATTTCAATTTCACCTGCTAATAGTGCTTTTCGAATATGCGTTGAACTTATTTTTGAGTTATTAAGGATGAATTCCGGAATTTCTATTACCTCATATCCGTGCAGATTCTCTTTGCTCTTAAGCAAGGCATAATCACCCGCTCTGTTTTTGCCATATCGGTGGTCAAAGCCAATAACAATGGCTTTTGGATGGAAGTAATGGACAAGAAATTTGTCTATATATTCTTCCGCAGATAACTCAGCAAAATTCAAGTCAAATGGAACTATGACTAAGTGGTCGATTCCTTTTTTTTGAAAAAGGGATATCCTTTCATCTATAGAGGTTAGTAAAGAAGGGGCTTCTCCAGCTCTAATAATTTTACGAGGATGAGGATGAAATGTGATTACAACTGATTCCCCTAAGTGTTTACTTCCTTCTTGGATGAGCTGATCCAAAATGGCATGATGTCCAGAATGGATTCCGTCAAATGTACCTATGGTGATGACTGAGTTAGTAAATAAGGGTAATTTATCAATATCGTAATGTACCTGCATAAGAAATGCGAAATTACTTCAAAAAGAAGAATGAACATAGTGTTGACAAGAACTCCTTTTTTATTCTTGCCATGTCCACCTTCTAAAGTAAATTTGCGTACTGTATTCTTTATTATGAGTCTATACAATAAAAGAGGTGTCTCCGCCCAAAAGGAAGAAGTTCATGCTGCTATCCAAGGACTGGATCAAGGTATTTACCCTAATGCCTTTTGTAAAATCTATCCAGATTACTTAGGTGGTGATATTGATTTTGTCAATGTGATGCATGCCGACGGGGCAGGTACCAAGAGTATATTGGCTTATTTATATTGGAAAGAAACAGGTGATATTTCTGTTTGGAGAGGAATCGCTCAAGATGCCGTAGTGATGAATTTGGATGATTTGCTTTGTATTGGAATTTATGACAACATTATCTTTAACTCTACAATTGATCGAAATAAAGGACTCATTCCTGGTGAAGTATTAAAAGAAATCATCAATGGCACTAGTGAATTATTCGATTCGTTGTCGAATATGGGCGTAAGGATATCCTACTTAGGTGGAGAAACAGCTGATGTAGGTGATGTTGTTCGCACGGTAGCCGTAAATGGAACTATGACGGCTAGATGGCCTAAAAATAGATTAATCACGAATGATAAAATATCTGCTGGGGATGTAATCGTTGGACTAGCAAGTTATGGACAAACTGTATATGAATCTGAATATAACAGTGGTATAGGTAGTAACGGATTGACTAGTGCAAGACATGATATGTTCGCGAATCAGTATGCTAAATCATATCCAGAATCATTTGATCCTGCTTTGTCATCTGATGTAGTGTACCTCGGAAAACACTCATTAATTGATGAGATTCCTGGACTAGGCTCGTCTGTTAATGCAGGTAAATTGGTACTCAGTCCAACCAGAACATTTGCTCCTGTTATTAAAGATATTCTTGAACAAGATTTTGAAGCTGTGCATGGTTTAATACATTGTAGTGGTGGTGGTCAAACAAAATGCCTTAAGTATTTGCCTTCACCAATGAAGGTTGTGAAAGATTCGTTGTTCGACATTCCTCCTGTTTTTAAATTGATTCAAGAAGCAAGTAAGTCGGATGAAAGAGAGATGCTGCAGGTATTTAATATGGGATGTAGGATGGAAATTTACACAACACCAGACAAAGCGAGTAGTATGATTGCGGCGGCAAATAAATATGGTGTTGAAGCTAAACTTATTGGCCATGTAGAAGAGTCTCTAATAAAATCGTTGGATATTCATCTCAATGGGTTTGTACATAGTTTTAGTTAAATCAGTCCATCATTTTCTTACCTAATTTGTAACTTCATATAGAAAATAGTAAACATGAGTGAAGCAGTATTAGATATTAGACAGGCTAATATATACCAGGGAGAATCCCTAATCTTATCTGATGTAAACATACAAATTCATAAGAGTGAATTTGTCTATTTAGTGGGTAAGACAGGTTCTGGAAAATCGAGTTTGCTCAAAACATTATACGGTGAATTACCTTTGAAAACGGGTGAAGCTAAAGTAGCAGGATTCGATTTAAAAGAAGTTACGTGGAAAACAGTTCCTTATTTAAGACGAAACATTGGAATTGTATTTCAAGATTTCCAATTGCTCACAGATCGAAATGTACACGATAATTTAAAGTTTGTGTTGAATGCTACAGGGTGGACTAATCATAGAGAGATAGAAGATAAAATCCAAGAAGTACTTCGGAAAGTTGGATTAACTACCAAAGGATTTAAATTTCCCTATGAACTTTCTGGGGGTGAACAACAGCGTATTGATATTGCAAGGGCATTACTAAATTCACCAAAATTGTTACTTGCTGATGAACCAACTGGTAATCTTGATCCCGAAACTACTGAAGAAATAATGCAATTATTATTTCAAATTGGTCAAGAATTTGGTACTGCTATTGTGATGGCCACTCATGATTATATAGTAATTAAAAAATACCCTGCAAGAATGATTAAAACAGAAGGCGGCAAAGTATTGGATAATGCTAATATAGCATTTTAATAAGCTTCCCTGCATATGCTTTGTCATCAAATTCTTCTCTAGTCACTCTTTCTCTTTTTTCAATATCGGTGTTTGTGAATGGCAAATCAAATAATGCCGTTATTTTTTGTTTGAATTCTTTAGTGGTGCGCGCAATGTGGCAAATACTCTGCAATCCTTTACTAGCTGGATGTGCACGGTTAATCAAAATGTGTCTACCTAGTTGTGATGATAGGATCAGCTCGTTATTCTCTTCACTTAATTCATTTATTGGGAGTATATGTATATGGGCTTTTTTGATAAGTTCTATCAATTCTTTATCACTTGGATTTGAAACGATGCATGTATGCATTTTTTCGTGTGCCAAATTTTCGATTTCAACAGTTGGATTTTTTGCAACTACTACAAATGGAATTTCAACTTCGTTGAATACTTCCTTTAAAAGCCATTGAGCAGTTAATTCAGTTGATTTATTGGAAAAATCTCCATGAAATAAGCAGTAGTTACCATTCCCTTCAATTCCCATTGGGGTAGTCATCCCAATAAAATGAGGTAGTGTTTCATATGCCAAATTATAAGAACATGATTTGAAAGTATCTTCATTTACTGAAGGAATTATAGCACATATATACTTTCTGCATAATTCATATTCGAATTTAGCATACCGAAGTTCTTTCAGCTTATACCTTATTTTATCTAATCCAATAGGGTAGGTATGGAATAATTTTTTATACTTCTGATGTTTCCAGGTTTGTAATCGTACGACAATTTTACGGTTATGAAAATATCCCTTTGATAAAAAATAGGTGGATTCTATTCCGTGAAAAATAATCGGAAAATCATTTTGATTTAATCTTTCAACTAACGCTTCATCAGATCTAGTGCTAACTGAGTATGGCATGTCAAAACAAAATCCAAGGTGTCCTTTTTTCTGCTTGTAATAATGAATAGTTTCACATTCTAGTTGAAGTGTGTTTGAAAGGTTGTTTCGCTCAATGAAGAGGTGCAACTGTATTTTAATGCCTTCTGCATGAAGCGCTTTTATTAACCAATATAAATCGCTTCCGCCAAGGTAGTCTAGTGGACTTGGTTCATGGTGACTGACTATATGGAGCGTTTTTTGCAGGATGGTTTTATTAGTGTTAATAAGCGATTACTTCATTGCAGTACTTTTATATACAGCATAAGTATATAATAGAAATTGGTACAAATTTGTTCAAATTTGCTCTTTTTTTAGACAACACCCCATTTCTATCCTAACTTCGAGTATAAATTGTTTAATTATTAATGGATTCTTCAACTGACCATACTCCAAATTCAGCACCATTTCGCCCCCGTTTTTTAAGTATACTTTGCTATCTATCTATTTTTGGAAGTAGTTGGGTAATGATGCAGTCAATCTCAAGTTTGTCAAATCCCGAACAGGTTAGCCTAGAATTCACTAAAAATCTTGAACAATTACAAGTGCAATTTGAGTCAGCTTTTCAAAAAGACCCCGCAGCAGGAGAACAGGTGGAGAAACTCATTGCAAATGCCGCCGCAACGAATACCGCATCCAATATGCGCGATCACAGCTTCTTTTCCATGGTGTCCAATTTATTGACATTATTAGGGGCTATGCTTATGCTTAGGCTGAAGAAAAATGGGTTTAGGCTATATGTTTTAGGAACCATTATTGGCATAATCGCCCCATTGTTGGTATTTGGTTCGGGTAATTTAATGGGACTGGCATTTGCTATTTATGGGGGTATTTTTGGACTTCTCTTTGTTCTGTTATATTCCTTCAAGCTGAAATATATGGAATAGCTATACAGAATGTGCATTTCTTTGTTATTTTAGAATAAAAGCATACCTTCGCAGCCAAATTTTCGACGTAGAATTATAGATGAATCAAAAAAAATAGAGATGTCAAGCGTAACCAAAGAAAAAAAGTCTTCCATTATTGCCGAATACGGTGGCAATTCAAACAATACCGGTTCAATTGAAGGTCAAATTGCATTGCTTACTGAAGAAATCAATGAGATTTCTAAGCACTTGAAGGTTAACAAAAAAGATTTCTCAACCCAAAGAGGTTTGATGAGAAAAGTTGGACAACGAAAGAGGCTTCTGACTTATTTAAGCAAACATAACCTTCTTGGCTATCGCGCCTTGATTGAGAAGCTCGGCTTGAGAAAATAAAATATTTACTGAACAGTTCTATTCCCAGCTTAGGTTGGGAATAGTGCTTTTGGAACATTCCCAAAACGTATAAAATGCTACAACAACCATTTCAAACCAGTTTTGATTTAGGAAATAACCGTATTGTAACTATTGAGACCGGTAGACTTGCTCGTCAGGCTGATGGTGCTGTTACAGTAAGACAGGGAAATTGCATTTTGTTGGCAACAGTTTGTGCTAACAAAGAGCCAAAAGAAGGACAAGATTTCTTCCCATTGTCCGTTGATTATCAAGAAAAATTCGCTTCCGCTGGTCGTATTCCAGGATCTTTTTTCAAACGTGAAGGAAGAATTACAGATTCAGAAGTCCTAATTAGTCGGTTGATTGATAGAGCGCTAAGGCCTTTATTTCCAGAAGATTATCTATGTGATGTTCAAGTGTTGATTTCGTTAATATCGTCTGATCCAGAAGTCTTGCCTGATGCTCTAGCTTGTCTTGCCGCCTCTGCTGCATTGGCTGTTTCTAATATTCCAATCAAAGAAGTTATTTCTGAAGTACGTATAGCAAGGGTTGACGGAAAATTCATTGTTAACCCATATAGGGCTGAGCTGGCTCTTGCCGACATGGACTTTATGATTGGTGCAACATCTAAAAACCTTATGATGGTTGAAGGTGAATCCAAAGAATGTTCTGAAGAGGATTTCATTAAAGCCTTAGAATTAGCACATGATTCTATTAAATTACAAATCATCGCCCAAGAGCAGCTCCGTGAAAAGGTTGGTGTTCAAGGCAAAAGAGATTACCCTAAGCCACCTTCTGATGAGGCAATTCAGCTTAAAGTAAATGAATTTGCTGAAGCAAGGGTTTATGCGATTTCAAAAAGCGCAAGTGCTAAGTCTGATAGATCTAAAGCCTATGATGAGTTAAAGAAAGAGGTTGTTGAATTGCTAGGCGCTGAAGCAACACCAGAACAAAAGAAATTAGCAAAAAAATACTACGAGGATTTGAAGTGGGAAGTAGTACGTAACATGATGCTGGATGATAGAATTCGTCTTGACGGTCGTCAGTTAGATCAAGTACGTCCATTAGATATGGAAGTCGATGTTCTTCCAACGCCACACGGATCAGCATTGTTTACTAGAGGTGAAACTCAATCACTTACAACGATTACCTTCGGTACTCCTTTAGATGAATTGCTTATTGAAAGTGCAGCAAAATCTGATTATAGCAAGTTTATTCTTCATTATAATTTCCCTGCATTCTCCACGGGTGAAGTAAAGCCAAATAGAGGACCAGGTAGAAGAGAAGTAGGACATGGTAACCTCGCACTGCGTTCATTGAAACAAATGATGCCTGGAAGTGACTATGCATATACTGTACGTGTTGTCTCAGACATCCTTGAATCAAATGGTTCATCATCTATGGCAACTGTATGTGCTGGATCACTTGCCCTAATGGATGCGGGTGTTCCAATTCCTAAACACGTAAGTGGTGTTGCTATGGGACTAATAACTAGACCATCTGACGGTAAATACGCTATTTTAACTGATATCCTTGGTGATGAAGATCATCTAGGAGATATGGATTTTAAAGTTACTGGAACCCGTGATGGTATCTGTGGCATTCAAATGGATATCAAAATAGACGGATTGAGCATGGAAACCATGCGTGAGGCCCTTGGACAAGCTAAAAAGGGTCGTTTACACATCCTAGACGCTATGTATAGCTGCTTCGACAAAGCGCGAAGTGAGGTTAAGCCACATGCGCCACGTATGGAGAAAATGTTTGTTGACAAAGAATTCATTGGTGCAATTATCGGCCCACAAGGAAAAATAATTCAAGAAATTCAACGCGAAACTGGAACCACCATCAATATTGAAGAAGTTGGCAACCAAGGTGAAGTAAGCGTATTTAGTCCAGCTAAAGAAGGTCTTGAGAGAGCAGTTGCCTGGATTAAAGGAATTGTATCTATGCCTGAAGTGGGAGAAGAATATGAGGCAAAAGTGAAATCTATCATGCCTTATGGAGCTTTTGTAGAATTTTTACCTGGAAAGCAAGGGTTGCTTCACATTAGTGAGGTCAGCTGGAAACGTCTAGAAAATTTAGATGGAATTATGAAGGAAGGTGATTCTGTTAAAGTAAAATTAATTGGATTAGATCCCAAAACTGGAAAATTCAAATTGAGTAGAAAAGCCCTCATGCCAAGACCAGACGGAAACGATGGCTCTGGTTCAGGGGAATAAAAACATATAAAAAATTGCCGGTATACATACCGGCTTTTTTATGATTGAATGTATCGAAATTATCTTTACGTCTTTATCTGCAGAATCCATTGAATTGCTTATTGCAACACTGCCTGAATTGGGGTTTCATGGTATGGAAGAAACTGAAGGTAGCCTGATTGCTTATGCAGATGTCAACGAATTAGATCACTCCGAATTTGAACAATTCTGCAAGGAGCATGCATTAATCTTTAGCCGACAAATTGTAAAGCAGCAGAATTGGAATGCTTTATGGGAATCTAATTTCGATCCTGTATTTATTCCCGGGAAAGTACATGTCAGGGCTCATTTTCATCCACCAATAGAAGGCTTCACACATGAAATTCTTATTACCCCCAAGATGAGTTTTGGTACAGGACACCATGCTACTACACGGATGATGATGAATGCTATGCTGGACATTGATTTTACACATCAACACATCCTTGATTTTGGTACCGGTACAGGTATACTAGCCATTTTAGCAGAAAAATTAGGTGCCAAATCTATTCAAGCAATCGATAACGATACCTGGAGTATTGAAAATGTAGCGGAAAACCTGAAAATGAATAATGCTAGCCGTTGTTCTATTTATTTAGGTCAAACACTCGATGCATTGGATGTGGCAGACGTAGTTCTAGCCAATATTAACAAATCTGTATTGATTCAACATGCCTTATCTATATATCATCACCTCAATACGCCAGGCAAGCTACTTATAAGTGGCTTATTACAAGAAGATTATGATGATATATGTCAAATATTTACTCCACTGTTTGGGGAACCAATTAAGAGACTAGATGACTCGGGGTGGATAGCCTTGTTGTTTGGAAAAAGACCTTCATAACCCCATACTCCAAGATTTTAGAGTTTTTTTCGTAAATTTGTCATTCACAAGATATTCACAATAATGAATGAGTTTATTCTGATCATATTAGCTTACATGTTGGGATCTATTCCAACATCGCTGATTATCAGCAAAACACAGTTTAATATAGATATAAGAGATTATGGAAGTGGAAATGCTGGTGCAACAAATACATTCAGAGTATTAGGTTCTAGATGGGGAAGCATCGTAATGGTTTTAGACATGCTAAAAGGTTTACTTGCTGTTAAACTAGCCCTATTACTTCCTTTTTATGTTGAAAATGAATTTGCTAGAACTAATTTTCAAATTGGATTGGGATTAGCTGCTGTGTTGGGACATATATTTCCTATTTGGGCAGAATTTCGTGGTGGCAAAGGTGTGGCTACATTATTCGGACTGATTATCGCTATTTCTCCATGGACAGCACTAAGTTGTGGCGGTGTTTTCTTATTAGTCTTGTATCTTACTCGTTTCGTTTCATTGAGTTCCATTCTAGCAAGTATGGCTTTCCCTGTATTCATTCTAGTTATCTTTAATGTAGATAATAATGCATATCGCATATTTGCTATTGTTGTTGCATTACTCGTAATTCTAACTCATCAGAAAAACATTGGTAGACTTTTCTCTGGT
>CANKGM010000035.1 GCA_947481355.1 Chitinophagaceae bacterium | reverse complement strand
TTTCAACTTTTTACCAAAAAAATATTTTATAAGTGATTGAAAAACAACAAAAAGCATGGTTTTCTGTCGCTTTATTGAAATGGGATAAAGTTAAAAATGATCGGATTATGCCATGGAAAGGAGAAAAGGATCCTTATCGGATTTGGTTGAGCGAAATTATTCTCCAACAGACCCGGGTAGAGCAAGGAACAGCCTATTTCCAAGAATTTGTTACCCGATTTCCAACGATTCATGATTTAGCTAAAGCCACTGATGATGAGGTCTTTAAGTTATGGGAAGGGCTAGGGTATTATTCTCGCTGCAGAAACTTGATCCAGACCGCTAGGTTCATAAGTGAACAGTTGTCAGGTGATTTCCCCAATACACTAGAAGGCTTAAAGCAATTAAAAGGAGTTGGAGGGTATACTGCCGCCGCCATAGGATCTTTTGCCTTTGGTTTGCCGTATGCAGTTGTGGACGGAAATGTATTAAGGGTTCTTTCTAGGGTATTTGGAGTGCCTGAGCCTATTGATCAGCGATTAGGTAGGGAAAAGCTTGACAAAATCGCACAGGAACTAATTGATGTCTCCAACCCAGGACTATATAATCAAGCGATTATGGATTTTGGTGCTACAGTATGTAAGCCTAAACAACCAATATGCACAGATTGTCCTTTTGCCGGTCGATGTATAGCATTAAAAGAAACGAAGCAGTCATTTTATCCTGTTAAATCCCCCAAAAAGGCTTCTCGCAACCGGTGGTTTTATTATTTATTATTGGAACATGCAGATGGATTTTGTGTGCGTCAACGAACGGAAAAGGATATATGGCAAGATCTATATGAATTTATCCTAATTGAATCTGAGCATGTGCAAACGGAGGATGAGATTACACAGCATGGTTATTGGGGACTGACCAAGAAAGAATTTCTTAGGGCTAAACGTACTGTTTCTGACGAGATGATTCATGTCCTAACTCATCAGCGAATTCATTGTCGTTTTGTACATCAGGTTGTCAAATCTAAGATTCAACTGGATGGATATCATTGGGTTTCTAATAGTCAATTCAAACAGCTGCCTTTTCCTAGAATGATTACCCGTTATCTTGAATCCATGATTCAATAATAGGTTATTCGAACATTGATGCTTATTTTATTAATTTTAGTCTTTAAATAAATTGCCAGCCTATTTAAAGTTCATGACACGCTAACTTTTCCTATGTATTGTATGCTACAACATAATGCTACTATTTTTTTAATGATTGATTTAGCGCAGTCAACTATGATAGTGCTATTGATTTTATTGTTAATTAGCTTATTCATGCTTTTTATGAATTCTGGTGGGGAGATTGCCTTTTTTTCAATTGGGCACAAGGACCTCAAAACCCTGCGAGCAAAAAAATACCCAGGTTCAAGTCGGATTCTCAATCTACTTCAGAAGCCACAACACCTTATGTCGTCTATGTTGGTGGGCAATATGGTATTTCGCTTATTGATTATACTTCTTTGTAGTTATCTGTTGCGGGATGAATATTTTTCGTTGATCACTGGTCCATTGCTCTTCATACTTCGCATGATTATTTCAATCTTTGTTCTGTTGCTATTTGGGGAATTCTTACCTAAAGTATGGGCCGCCAACAACCCCATTCGCTTTGCATTTTACTCATCAAAATTTGTGCATGTAAGTTTTTGGCTATTTAGGCGGCCAGGCAGTTGGTTTACTACCATGACAGACAAGCTAGAGAGATCATTGGGAATTGATAATAATATCAATACGAGATTAGAGCAGATTGATGAAGTTATGAATTCAACATCTGCAGTATATACTTCAGAAGAAGAAAAAAACATTCTAAAAGGAATTGCTCAATTTGGAAATATTACTGTGCGTAGGGCAATGAGAAGTCGACTCGATGTTCAGGGCATAGAATCAAGTATTTCATTTGCTGAACTTAAAAACAGGGTAGCGGAACAACAGTATTCTCGATTTCCTGTATTCAATGGAAGTTTAGATAGCATTATAGGAATGATTCATTCAAAGGATTTACTTCCTTACATTGATCATAGCGATGATTTTGATTGGAAGCAACTTATTCGTAGTCCGTTTTTTATTCACGAGCAAATGCTAGTAGAAGATTTACTGAAGTCGTTTCAAGCCAATAGGATTCACTTCGCTGTTGTTGTAGATGAATTTGGGGGTACAGAAGGGATAATTACTATGGAGGATATTCTTGAAGAGATTGTTGGGGAAATACGAGACGAATATGATGAAGAAGATTCAGTTAATATTCGCATAGATGATTTTAATTTTATTTTTGAAGGTAAGCTCATGATTAATGAGGCGTGTAAAATAATGAAGATGCCCAATAAAATTTTTGATACCATCCGAGGCGATAGTGAAACAATCGCAGGACTAGTACTTGAGCTTGCAGGTATATTTCCAGATGTTGGTCAGGAATTGATAGCACAGGATTTCACTTTCACTATTTTGGAGGCTGTACAAAATCGCATATTGAAAGTAAAAATTTCAATTGCTCCTCAATTGCATTAACTTATGATAACAATATTTATGAAGCATAGCATCTTGATTTTTATTGTGGGGGTAGCAATTTCTTGTAATAGCGATTTTACGCCTAAGCCGAGGGCGTATTATAATATTGAATTGCCCAAGCATACATATAAAACGTTTGACGAAAAATCTTTTCCATATTCCTTTGAGTACCCTGTATATGCTAGTATTTCACAAGAGGGAGATAGCACTGGTGCAAACCCTTATTGGATTAACGTTGACTTTGAAAAATTCAATGGGCACATATATATTAGCTATAAGAAGATCAATGGAAATTCTATATACAAAGTAAAAACATCATCAGGCTATAAAGATTCATTAGTGAAAAACACCTTTGAAGGACTACGAGAAGAATCATATAAGTTAACGTATAAGCATACTGTTAAAGCTAGTGGAATTATTGATTCCTCTTTTGTTTCTGATCATGGGTCAACGGGTGTGTATTTTTATGTTGCTGGGGATGCAGCTACTTCACGTCAGTTTTATATAACCGATACCACTAATCACTTTCTACGTGGTGCATTATATTTTGATGCTGCACCTAACGCAGACTCATTATCAATGGTAAGTGATTTTTTAGATGTGGATATGAAGCATTTGGTGAAGACGTTTAAATGGAGGGGAAAGTAAATATAGAAAAAGGGGCAAAGGCACAAAGGCACGGAGGAGGCAATAGTAAAAAGCGTTCAGCGTCAAGCGTTCATCGCTAAGCGATTAGCAATCAACCCCCAACCCCGAATTCCCAACACATAGCGTTCAGCGTCCAGCGTTCAACCCCCAACCCCGAATTCCCAACACATAGCGTTCAGCGTCAAGCGAAAAGGGGCAAAGGCACAAAGCAAGGCAATAGTAAAGAGCGTTCAGCGTCCAGCGTTTAGCGATAAGCGATCAACCCCCAACGCGACTAAGGATACTCAATACGTGCAGCAACCTGATTCATTTCTTTTTTTATCTCATCATTGCACAAGTTGCTGATACTTCCCTCATGTGTATGCTTTAGCGGTTTGGTTGTATCGTAATTGAATTCACCTTTATCAATTTGATTGCCGATTTGAGCATAGGCATCTCTGAATGGAATACCTTGATTTACTAGCTCATTAAGGGCTTCAACGCTGAATAGGTATTTGTATTTTTCATCCTGGAGTATATTTTCTCTCACGGAAAGTGATTCAAACATTAGTTTAAGAACTTGAATGCATGACCTTAATTCTGCCATAGCAGGAAATAATATTTCCTTTGTTAATTGCATCTCCCTATGATAACCAGAGGGAAGATTGTTGATGAGTAAGCTGAGTTCGTTTGGTACAGATTGTATACGGCTACACTTTCCCCTTACTAATTCAAATACATCAGGATTTTTTTTATGCGGCATGATGCTACTTCCTGTAGTAAGTTCATCAGGAAAGTGGATGAAACCAAAGTTTTGATTCATGTACAAACAACAATCCATGGATAGCCTACCTAGTGTTGACGCGACGGACGCAATTGCTGTTGAAACCAATTTCTCGGTCTTGCCTCTACTCATTTGTGCGTATATGGAATTGTAGTTAAGCGTTTTGAATTTTAATAACGAAGTTGTACGCGTTCTATTTAGAGGAAATGATGAACCATATCCTGCACCACTGCCGAGTGGATTTTTGTTCGTGATATTCCATGCTGTGGCTAAAAATTCCATATCATCAACCAAGCTCTCAGCATAAGCCCCAAGCCAGAGTCCTATTGATGACGGCATGGCAATTTGTAAATGAGTATAACCTGGTATTAATGTGTTTTTGTGCTTCTCGCTTTTCTCAATAAGAAGGTCAAATAGTTCTATAATTTCTTCTTTGAGTTCATAAAGGCTAGCCCGTAAAAATAATTTAATATCAACTGCAACTTGATCATTTCTGCTTCTTCCGCTATGTATCATTTTTCCAGCCTCTCCGATACGTTGAGTGAGCATCCATTCTACTTGGGAGTGAATGTCTTCAGAGGCAGGGTCTATTCTAAATTTCCCTGCTTCAATCTCTGAGAGTATGGTTTTTAGTTCTTCAACTGCCTTTTCTGCGTGTGTAGGTTCCATCATCCCATTTTCACCTAGCATGGTAACATGTGCAATAGAGCCTAATACATCGTACTTAGCCATGAGGATATCGAAATCTCGATCATGACCAACAGTAAACTGTTCTATCTTTTCAGCTGTCGATGTTTTTTCTTTGCTCCAGAGTTTCATATTAACTTTTTTAATCCAAATACATTTAGCAAAAGGATGCAGTTTCTTCTAACAATTGAATATACCCTTTGATGCCTTCTTCTATCTCTTTGATATAAATATATTCATTTGCAGTATGACTTCGCGCAGAATCTCCTGGTCCGATTTTTAACGCAGGAAAATTCATTAATGCTTTGTCTGATGTGGTTGGTGAACCATAATATGTTTTGCCGAGTTTGGTTCCAGCTTTTACAAGAGGATGATCAAGCGGAATCATATTTGATTTCAGCCGGAAGCTTCTGGGTGTTAGTTCACTTTTTAAGGTGCTGTGAAGTTGATCTAAAATTTCTTCAAATGTATAGAGTTCATTCACTCTGATATCAATAGTGTATTTGCATAGTGACGGGACTACATTATGTGCTTTATTTTCTGTTTCAATTACAGTGACCGACATGGTAGTTTTTCCAGTAAGAGGAGATACTTTATTGAATCTGAACGATTCAATGTGTTGAACGTCATCCACTGCAATGCTGATAGCATTGATTCCTTCCTGACGAGCAGCATGTCCTGCCTTGCCTATTGCCACAGCGTCTACCACTAGTAATCCTCTTTCAGCAATAGCCATTTGCATTTGGGTAGGCTCTCCAACCAATGCACCAAAAATATTGCTTCCTTTTAGTGCTTCTCTAAACTCACTGTCTTTCAATAATAGTTCAATACCATCATTGCCTGAAATTTCCTCTTCTGCTGTAGCAGTAAGAACCAAGTTAAATGTTAGATCTTTCCTTTCATGTAAATGTAAAAAGGTAGCGATTAGCGAGACCAATGGGCCACCTGCATCATTGCTACCCAAACCGATTATTTTCCCATCAATTTCTAAAGGAGTGAATGGATCTGAATTATATCCTTTAGCAGGTTTTACTGTATCATGATGAGAGTTTAAAAGGATGGTTCCTTTTAAGGGGTCAAAATAAGTATTGATTGCGTAAATGTTGTTGCGCAACCTTTTTGTTGCAATATTTTTGTTCTGAAGAAATTTTTCAATCAGGTCAGCCACTGGTTTTTCCTCCTTGCTAAACGAAGGAGTTGCGATCATACTTTTTAATAGTGCAATGACGTCTGAAGAATTAGATGTATTTGATGACATACTTTATATTTATGATTAAATCAGCAAATAGTAGTTCCGCTTTTGCCAGTGGTTAGTTGATCCAATTGCATAGCATCGCCAATAATTACTTTATTTACTCCGGCATGAATTGCTTCAAAGGCATTATCCAGTTTAGGAATCATACCTGCAAAGATTGAGTTTTCAGTTTTTAATTTCTCGAATGTTGTTTTATCAAGCACTGGTATGACACTGTCTTCATTTGTTATATCTAGGAGTACACCTTTTTTTTCAAATGAATAGATTAAGGTTGTTTCCATTTCGGTTGACATTGCTTTCGCAATTTCTTGCGCAATCGTATCGGCATTTGTATTGAGTAGTTGACCATACTTATCGGCAGTGATTGGTGCAACTACGATAGTCAACTCTTGCTTTAATATGGAGCTAATGAAACCAATATTAATTTCATCTATATCACCAACAAACCCAAAGTCAATGCTGGGGTGAATTCTTTTATGTGCCTTTATTGTTTCTCCATCGGCACCAGTTAGTCCAATCGAAGGGCATTGCAGTGCGTTCAGTGAGGCTACGATGTTTTTATTGATATAGCCAGCATAAACCATGGTGACTATCTTCAGCGTTTCGCTGTCGGTTACTCGTCTTCCATCAATCATCTGTTGAGGGATATTTAATGTTGTTGCAAGTTTCGTAGCAAGTTTACCACCACCGTGCACCAATATTTTTTTTCCTTTCAGCATTGAAAAAGAGAAAAGAAATGCGTTGAGCTTGGCTTCATCATCAATGATGTTACCCCCTACCTTAATAATATGTAGTAGTTCTTTGCTCATTTTATTTTGTTGGCCATAGTATGCAAAATTTCTGCAATTACGGTTTGTGCAGCCCATACCCTGTTCGATGCCTCTTGTGTAATAAGGCTGTTTGGTCCATCCAATACTTCATCAGATAATTCAACATTTCTTCTTACCGGTAAGCAATGCAAAACCTTAGCGTTGTTCGTCTTTTTTAGTTTCTCTTGAGTAAGCATCCAAGATTGGTCTGTACTTAATATTTTACCATAGTCATTGTAAGCGCTCCAGTTTTTGACATATATAAAATCAGCCTCTGCGAGTGCCTTATCTTGATCGTGAACAATGGTTGCCCCCTTTGTATACTCTTCATTCAGCTCATATCCTTCTGGGTGTGTGATGACAAAATTAGCTTCACCCCATTTGTTCACCCATTGAGCAAAGCTGTTTGCTACACATTGTGGTAAGGCTTTTACATGTGGGGCCCAGGTTAGAACGATTTTTAATTTTTTATTTTCAAGGTTTTGCTCAGATACTGACTCTTTTATGGTTATTAAATCGGTAAAGCTTTGAAGCGGATGCATGGTGGCACTTTCCAGACTTATTATGGGTATGCCTGCATATTTTATAAATTGATTTATGATTAGCTCATTATTGTCTTCTTCTTTATTGAGTAGGCTTGGGAATGTTCTTACTGCCAAGATATCGAAGTAATTGCCTAGAATGGGTGCAGCATCTTTTACATGTTCTACTGTAGTGCCATTCATGATTGCCCCATCTTCAAACTCTAATGCCCATCCTTCCTGGCTTAGGTTAAAAATAACAGATTCCATCCCAAGCTGCTTTGCCGCTACTTGTGTACTCAGTCTAGTACGCATGCTCGGATTTAAAAACAGGCATCCAATTCGTTTGTGTTTACCTAAATTTTCATCCTTCCAAGGATTTGCTTTGTAGTCAAGTGCTTTTTGAATGAGTGCCGGGATATCCGGGACATCATTGGCTGAAATGAATTGTTTCATGATAGCGTTATGGTTGATATGCTGCAATGGCTTGTTTCAATGTTGAAATAAATAATGATGCATCTTCCAAGGATAATCCAAGAGAAGGAAGCAATCTGATTACATTCGGTTTGGCTTCTCCAGTAAAAATTCGATATTTAAAAAGAAGGTCTTTTTTTAAATTTTTGTGTGATTCTGGAACGTCAAATCCTATCATTAATCCTCTTCCTCTTGTTCCACTCAACGTTGTAATGGATTTCAATTCATCCTGAAGGTACTTCCCGATCATTTCAGCATTCTGCATTAACGATTCAGATTCGATAACTTCTAACACGGCAAGAGCAGCAGCACAGGCAAGGTGATTTCCTCCAAATGTTGTGCCCAACATAGAATGTTTTGCTTTAAATTTTGGAGAGATGATTATACCGCCGATAGGAAATCCATTACCCATGCCTTTAGCCATAGAGTATATATCAGCGTCTACTCCAGCATGATCATGGCTAAAAAATTTACCTGATCGGCCATAACCACATTGAACACTGTCTGCTATATATACCGCCCCGTATTGATCACATAAACTTCTAATGGTGAGGAGAAACTCATTGCTCGCCACATTAATGCCCCCTACGCCCTGAATGCCTTCTACAATGACCGCTGCAATTTCATTACCATGATCTTTGAAATAATCGGTAAGTGAATCAGCGTCGTTGAATGGAAGGAATGTGATATTCTTGGTTTCATTTACAGGCGCAATAATGGATGGATTGTCTGTAGCGGCTACAGCGAGTGATGTTCTGCCGTGGAATCCTTTTTTGAAGGCAATAATTTTATTCCTATTGGTATGAAATGACGCTAGCTTAAGCGCATTTTCATTTGCCTCTGCTCCAGAGTTGCATAGAAATAAATCAAAGTTTTTTTTGCCAGACACTTCCCCAAGTTTTGCTGCAAGTTCTTCTTGTATAGGGATCTTAATCGAGTTTGAGTAAAAGGCGATTTTGTTCAGTTGGGTTTCGATTCTATTTACCCAGTGTGGATGCGTATGACCTATGCTAATAACTGCATGTCCTCCATAGAGGTCCATATACTCATGATCATTATTATCCCAAACTCTTGATCCTTTTGCTTTGGTGATGATTATGTCATTAATTGGATATACGTCGAATAGTTTCATTATGACTTATATAGATTATTTGCAATATCTGCAGATAGTTTAATTCCTTTTATCATGGCAGAACTTAGGCCTTGGTGTTCCATTTCGTTCAAGCCTGCGATGGTACATCCCTTAGGGGAGGTTACTTTATCAATTTCTTGTTCTGGATGGCTTTTGTTTTCTGTTAGTAATTTTGCTGCACCCAGGGCAGTTTGTGAAGCGATGCGCAATGCATCACCTGCATGAAATCCAATTTCCACACCACCCTGTGATGCTGCTCTAATTATTCTTAGAAAAAACGCAATACCGCATGCGCATAAGGCTGTTGCTGCACTCATCATCCCCTCTTCAATGATGATGCTTTGACCCATTGTATTGAAAAGTTCTTGCACCATGCTCATGTCTTTTTGTGTTGCATTGGCAGAAGACAAGCATGTCATACTTTCTCTTACTTTCATAGCTGTATTGGGCATGGCTCGTATGATGCGAATACGATCCCCAAGAATCTCTTTAAACACACTTGTATGCGCACCAGTAACTACGGAAACTATAAGTTGTTTTTTAGCGTCAATTGCAGGTTGTATCTCCTGTAATAACTCATTAAGTTGTTGTGGAAGTACACAAACAAAAATGGTATCAGCATCTTTTATAGCTTCAATATTTGATTGATTTGTTTTGAATCCTTTTTTCTGTAGTTCAATCAATGATTTCAGATTTCGTTTCGTAAGGGTAACCTCTTGTTTTTTGCATGTTCCACTTTGCACTAGCCCTTCTGCAAGTGCCATGCCAATATTTCCAGCGCCGAGTATTGTTGCTTTCATCTTTTTTATTTTAGAATGCTTGTGGTTTTAAGTTTAGTCCAGTTTTTTCATCCAATCCAAACATGATGTTCAAGTTTTGAATTGCTTGTCCACTGGCTCCTTTGAGTAAGTTATCTATTGCTGTGTGAATTACAATTGTGTTGTCTAATTTCTCGATGTTAATTACACATTTATTGGTATTAACTACTTGCTTCAATGAGATAGCAGTGGTTGAAATATGAACAAAAGGATGATCCTTGTAGAAAGAAGTAAACAATGTATTTAATGCTTCAAGGTCCATATCGCATTTCAAGGTAGAGGAAACAAAAATACCCCGAGCAAAATCGCCTCTCCAAGGAACGAAATGCAATGCATGATTCTCAGAGTCTTGTAGTTGGTTGATCGATTGATTTATTTCTGAAAGATGCTGATGTGTTAGGGTTTTATAGGCTTGAATGTTATTGACTCTCCAGCTAAAATGGCTAGTACTAGAAAGAGATTGTCCTGCACCAGTTGAACCCGTGATTCCTGTGGTATAAACTTCACTTAGAACGTTCTGTTGCGAAAGAGGAAGTAATCCAAGTTGAATTGCGGTAGCAAAGCATCCCGGATTAGCAATATTTTGTGCTTCCTTAATTTGTTGTTTATTTAATTCAGGAAGTCCGTAAATAAATTCTCTTCCTTGAAATAGTGCGTTTTTCTTTATTCTGAAATCGTTGGCTAGGTCAATGATTTTGATACGTGAATCGATGATATTGCTTTCGAGAAACTTAGTAGATTCTCCATGGCCAAGACAAAGAAATAGTATATCTATTTGTTGATTTATTTCGTCAGAAAAAATTAACTGAGTTTCACCAATGAGGTCTTGATGTACCATGTATAGCGGGTTGCCTGCATTACTTTTGCTGTGAACAAATTTTATCTCAACATTGGGGTGATTTAGCAATAAGCGTATTAGTTCTCCCCCGGTATAGCCTGCGCCTCCAATGATTCCAATGTTAATTTTATTGTTCATATAGGAAGGTTTAATTTATTCTTTATTTTCATTTTGTACGGCATTCCAAATGATTGTTTGGTTGCCGAAGATCTTACTGAATCCCCTCACGTCATCTCCGGTAAAGCCGGCGTTCATTTCACCATATTTTCCAAATTTACTATTCATTAAATCATATGAAGATTCAATGCCAGTAACTTGAAAACGATAAGGCATTAGTTGAACGAATACTTTACCCGTAACTGTTTGTTGAGCATGTTCCAAGTAGGCTTCAATATCACGCATTACAGGGTCTAGAATTTGACCTTCATGTAACCAGTTGCCGTAGAATTGAGACAAGGTGTCTTTCCATTGTAACTGCCACTTAGTAAGTACATGTTTTTCTAGTGCATGATGAGCTTTAATAATTACCATTGGCGCTGCAGCCTCAAAGCCTACACGTCCTTTGATTCCTATAATGGTATCGCCAACATGAATGTCTCTTCCAATACCAAATGGGCCTGTTAAACTTTGTAAATATTGAATGGCTTTAGAGGGGTGATCAAAATGAGTATTGTTCACGGCAATAAGTTCTCCTTTTTTGAATTCAAGTATAACCTCTTCGTTCTCGTGTTTTGTGACTTGCGTAGGCCAGGCTGATTCCGGTAACATTCCATTTGATGAAAGTGTTTCCTTTCCTCCAACACTTGTTCCCCAAAGTCCTTTGTTAATTGAGTACAATGCCTTCTCGGCATTCATTTGCACACCTTTGCTTTGTAGGTATGCTATTTCTTGTTCACGACTTAGTTTTAGGTCGCGGATGGGAGTGATGATTTCAACGCCAGGTATCATGATATGAAATACCATATCAAATCTTACTTGATCATTTCCAGCGCCGGTACTACCATGAGCAACTGCATCTGCACCAAGATGTTTCACATGTTCTGCAATATGTATCGCTTGGCTTAACCGTTCTGCACTTACGCTTAGCGGATAGGTATTGTTTTTGAGGATATTTCCATACACAAGAAAGCGTATTATTTTATCATAGTATGATTCTACTGCATTGATGGAGGTATGTGATGCAACACCCAATTTCAATGCATGTTGTTCAATTTGCTTAAGCTCTTCTTCAGAGAAGCCACCGGTATTGACAATTATGCTATGTACTTCGTATTCTTTTTCTTCTGAAAGGTATTTTACGCAATAGGTGGTATCTAGGCCACCACTAAATCCGAGGACAACTTTTTTTGACATGATTTATACTTGTCTTTAGAAGTTAAAAAAGAAGGATAAAAAACTTTTAAGAGATTTATCTGAGCCTGATTCTTTTTTCAAGAAGGGCTTCAGTAATTTCCATTGTTTAAATCGATTGAACCGTTCAAAAGACTTTGATTTCGTCTGGAAAAGTTCTTTCGTCTCTTGTGGTTCATAATGATCAGCTGGATCATACAGCATGGCTGTGCACATGCAATTTTTCCGATCTTTGCTCATTAAAATCTCGTAATTGACGCAGCTTTTACATCCTGCCCAGAAGGCTTCATCTTGTGAAAGTTCTGAGTAGGTTACAGGTTCATACCCTAGTTCAGAGTTAATTTTCATTACGGCTAGGCCGGTAGTAAGGCCAAAGATTTTTGCATCAGGATATTTAATTCTACTGAGTTGAAATATTTTATGTTTGATCTGCTTAGCCAATCCACTTTTTCTAAGGTCAGGTTTTACAATTAGACCTGAGTTGGCAACATATTCACCATGGCTCCACGTTTCAATATAACAAAAGCCAGCCCATTCGTTGGTTGTGGTGAGTGCAATTACTGCTTTTCCTTCTTGCATCTTCTGTCTGATATAGTCAGGGCTTCGTTTAGCGATTCCGGTTCCTCGGGCTTTAGCTGATTCTTCCATTTCATCACAGATTTGCTCTGCGAAGCTAAAGTGCTCGCTACTTGCTATATAAATGTTGAATTGTTGTGTTTTTTGCTCCATTATTACGAATTGAAAAAGTCTACAGGACAAAATATTGGCCTGCAAAATGAACTGAATTGTTTACCGCAATGGTTCTGGGGTGGTATCTATCAACGTCGTACCAAAAATGGAATCGGTCGACTTAAAAAAACTGTT
>CANKGM010000034.1 GCA_947481355.1 Chitinophagaceae bacterium | reverse complement strand
TTGCTAGAAGAATTGGTTATGCACATGGCCTACTTTATGCATTCAACAGTTTATACGTAATGGTGAATGATGAAGGTGATCAAGAAAATTCTAAGCCAAGTGGTTTATACAGACTTCAAGACACAAACAATGATGATCAATTTGATAAAATCACGTTGTTAAGAAGATTAGAAGGCGAAGGCGAGCATGGCCCACACAGTGTTGTATTATCTCCAGATGGTAAATCACTTTATGTAATAGCAGGAAACTTTACTAAGATTCCTAAGATGGATACGTATGCAGCAGCATCTGTTTCAGAAATCGACAATTTACTTCCTTTAGTAAGAGATCCTAATGGTCACGATGGTACTGTAAATACACATGGAGGTTGGATTGGACAATTGAATCCAGATGGATCAAATTTCAATCTTGTTAGTTCAGGATTTAGAAATCCTTTTGACCTTGCATTCAACGACGCAGGTGATATTTTCACTTTTGATTCTGACATGGAGTGGGATTTTGGGTTGCCATGGTATAGACCAATTCGCATATGTCATGTTCCAAGTGGAGGAGAATTTGGATGGCGCCCAGGAACTGATAAATGGTCACCTACCAATGCTGATAATTTACCTGCAATGCTGAATGTTGGACAAGGTTCCCCTACCGGCGTATTCAGCGGACAAAATGCCCATTTCCCAGAAAAATACCGTCGTTCAATTTTTACATTCGATTGGACTTTTGGTGTAATGTATTCAGTTCAACCAATTCCAACTGGTGCTACTTATACAACAAAGGGAGAAGAATTTATTTCAGGTTCCCCTCTTCCGTTAACAGATGGTATGGTAGGTCCAGATGGCGCAGTCTATTTCCTTACAGGCGGTCGTAGAATTGAATCGGACTTATACCGTGTATACTACAAAGACAATAAAGAGAATACTGAGAAGCTATCAGCTACTCCATTAACAGAAGCTCAAAACATTAGAAAGAAATTAGAAACTTACCATGCTGCCCCTAAGGCAGGTGCTATTGATGTTGCTTGGCCGTATCTCAATAACTCAGATCGCTTTGTTCGCTATGCTGCACGTATAGCCATGGAACATCAACCCATAAACCTATGGGAAGACAAGGCATTAAACGAAAAAGATCCAGTAACGCTTACTCAAGCTGCAATTGCATTAGCACGCTTGAACGACAAAAATGTAAAAGATAAATTACTAATAGCACTTACTGCAATTAATTTATCATCACTTAGTGATGATCAAAAAATTGATGTAGTAAGAGCCTATGAATTAATTCTTATTCGCCTTGGCACTCCAAGTGCTGATGTAAAAAATCAAGTCATCAATCACCTTGATGCACAATACCCTGCTTCATCAAATAACTTGAATAGGTCATTAAGCAAAGTGTTACTTTATCTTGATGCACCGAAGGCAGTAGAAAAAACAATGACACTACTTGCTAGTGCTAAAGATGATCCTAATGATCAGAAAACATTTATGGAGTCATCAGATCTTATTCTACGCAATCCACAATATGGTTTAGATATCGCAGGTATGCTTTCAAGTGTTCCTCCAAAGCAACAAACTTTTTATGCAACCGCTTTAAGTCAAGCCAAGAATGGTTGGACTCCAGCCTTACAAGAAAATTATTTCAAATGGTTCTATAAAGCATTTGGATATAAAGGTGGATACAGCTTCGTTGGATTCATTAATATCATTCGTAAGAATGCATTGAAAAATGTTGCAAAAGATAAACAAGAATATTTCAATACCATTTCTGGAGACTCATTGGTTGTTCGTGCACAAATGGGACTTGCCATTTCAGATGTTCAACCAAAAGGACCTGGAAAAGATTGGGAAGTTGATACTGCATTAGCATTGATAAAAGACGGATTAAGTGGACGCAATTTTGAACAAGGTAAAGCTATGTTCTCTGCTAGCCTTTGTGTTAAATGCCATAGCATGCGTGGAGAGGGTGGTATAGCTGGTCCAAACCTTACTAATGTAGGTACACGCTTTTCTTACAAGGACATGCTTGAAGCCATCATTGAACCGAATAAAACCATATCTGATCAATTTGCTGCTATTGTTTTCTACCTTAAAGATGGTAGTTCTGTAGTGGGTAAAATGGTTAATGAGGATGCAGACAAATATTATATTGGTCAAAATCCATTCGCCATGCAAAATGTAAAAGAGATCAATAAGAAAGATGTAATTCGTACAAGACTTTCTGAGACTTCGTTTATGATGGGTGGACTAATTAACAGATTGAATGGTGAAGAATTAAAAGACCTTCTAGCCTATTTGAAATCTGGTGGCAATCCTAAGGACTCCATATTTATAGCAAAAAGCATTAAGTAATGTCCTTAAATAGTGTACCTGATTGGCATGAAAAAATTTCTAACCCCGCCCAAGTTGGTGGAATAGAAACGTCTGTTCTTGATAACGGACTTGGACGGGGTACTAGAATAGCATGGATCAATACAGGCACTGGATTACGATATAAAGTGGTAATCGACAGAGCAATGGATATTGCTGACGCATTTTATAATCAACATAATCTTGCTTGGTTGAGTCATAGTGGAATCACTTCTCCACAACCTTTGTCCAATAATGGAATTGATTGGCTTCAAACCTTTGGAGGCGGATTACTTACTACCTGTGGTCTTTCACATGTTGGTGGGCCTGAGCAAGATGAATTTGGTGAACGCGGTGTACATGGAGAAATTAGCAACACGGCCGCTGAAATTGAATCTATTATTCAACCAGACCCTGCAAATAATAAATTGGACATGAGTATAACGGGTATCATTAGACATACCCCCATATTCGGTCCTGCGCTTGAATTGAAAAGAACCATTTCCGGAAAACTAGGTGAGGCTAAAATTTGGATTCACGACGAAGTAACCAATCGAGGCAATCAACCAGCCCCGCACATGATTTTATATCACTGCAACTTTGGTTGGCCATTAGCCGATGAAGGAGCAGAACTTCTTTGGAAAGGAAAATGGAAACCTCGCTTTGAAGATAAACCTAATAGAATATTCAACGACACCCATAATTTTCATCATTGCCCTGCCCCCATGGAAGAGCATGGTGGAACAGGCGAAGATGTTGGATTCATTGACATTGATCAGGATGCCGATGGGAAATCAGTTTGTGGCTTATTCAATTCAAAAATCAATCTAGCACTCGCTTTACGATTTGACAAAAAACAACTGCCTTGGTTAACCAATTGGCAACATTGGGGGAAAGGTGAATATGTTACTGGACTTGAACCAGGCAGTCATCCCCCAATAGGACAAGCAAATGCAAGAAAAGACGGCTCCCTCCTCTTTATTGCTCCAAGAGAAATCAAGCAATACAATTTGGAAATCTCACTCATGCATGATCCCACTGAAATAAAAACTTTTTTGGCTGAATTTTAAAGATCAATCATTTTAAAAAGAGAAACTTAATTACATTACTGCTCCAATTATTTAAACCAGTTAACTAGAATCAATGGAAAATTTGAAATTGGCTGAATTAGCCCTAGAACAAGGAAAAGGAATATTAAGACTTGCACCAACTTGGGTACCACGATCTTTTTGTGTACCAGGAAGAAGAATAAAACTTCACCCAGATGATTATTATGTTTTAGGTGGAGAACGCGGTGGCATTGATGAACGTTGGCTATCTTCTACCACGCCTGCGATGAACGGACCCTTAACTGGAGAGAATGAAGGATTAAGCCCAGTTGTTTTTTCAGAAGGAGGCGAAGAAAAGCAAATACTTCTTAAAGACGTTATCTCAACACTAAAAGGAAAAATCATTGGTGATCGTTTATGGAACGAACATGGTGCGTGGCCTATGTATTCAAAGTTTTTCGATAACATGGGACCATTGCCACACCACGTTCATCATAACGATGAGAAAGCAGCCTTGATTGGACAATTTGGAAAACCTGAAGCATATTATTTTCCACCACAATTAAATAACCATGGTGGTGATTTCCCTTATACATTTATTGGTATTTGTCCGGGCACAACTCGCGAGCAAATCAAAGAATGCTTACTGAACTTTACAAAAGGAGATAACAAGATCACAAACTACTCTCAAGCCTTTAGGCTAGAACCTGGTACAGGCTGGGATGTACCACCAGGATTACTACATGCACCTGGTAGCTTGTGTACATACGAACCACAAAAAGCTTCAGATGTATTCGCTATGTATCAATCATTGGTGAATGAAGCCATCATACCAGAGGTGTTATTATGGAACGGAACTCCGAAAGAAAGCATTGGAGATTACGATGCATTATTAGATGTAATTGATTGGGACCTTAACGTTGACACTCATCTCATGCAAAATAGATTCATGGCACCTATCCCTGTAAAATCAGAAGCAGAAATGAATGCTGCTGGATACAGTGAAAAATGGATCTGTTATAAATCAGCAGCCTTCAGTGCAAAAGAACTTACTGTTTTACCAGGTAAAACAGTGACTATTAAAGACAGTGCTGCTTATGGTATGATTATGATGCAAGGACGTGGCAAAATGGGTGTATGGGAAGTTGAAACACCATCATCAATTCGTTACGGACAATTAACCAACGATGAATTTTTCATCACAGAGAAAGCCGCAATCGAAGGGGTAACTATAACAAACATGTCAACCACCGATCCAATTGTTATGCTTAAACATTTCGGTCCTGAAAATCCAGATCTTAATTTGTAAAAAATCACATAATCTGAACACTATTCAGATCACTTGGCCATAAAAATTAAACGACTATGAGAAAAGGTAAACAATTAAGCAAACTACATTTTGTGATTCTAGGTGTAGTGTTTTTTGCAGTATCAGCATTCATCTTGCTAAATGCTGATCAGAAAAAGCTAACCCTCAAAAAAGGTTCTCATATTATTTTAATAGGTAATAACCTTGGCTCAAGAGAAATGAATTATGGTCACTTTGAAACGGCCTTACAACTTCGCTACCCAGATAGCATGTTATATATCCGTAATATGTGTGATGGGGGTAATACACCCGGCTTCAGACCGCAATCAGCTCGTCCTACACCTTGGGCGTTTCCAGGTGCAGAAAAATTCCAAACAGAACTAGCCAGAAATCCTGAAACTGAAGGATTCAATGAATATCCTGATCAATGGATTACACGCCACAAAGCAGATATCATCATTGCCTTCTTCGGTTACAATGAATCCTTTCAAGGAAAAGGTGGATTAACCAATTACAAAGCAGAATTGGATGCATTCATAAAACATACGCTGAAACAAAAATACAATGGGGAATCAGCTCCTCAATTGGCTATAGTTTCTCCTATTGCATTTGAAGACTTGTCGAAAAAATTTGACTTACCAAATGGTAAAACTGAAAATGCAAACTTAGCGATGTACTCTCTTGCGATGAAAGAAGTTGCAGCAAAAAACAATGTACTTTACGTAGATGCATTTACTCCTACAAAAGAATGGTTTGCTGACGAAGCTTCATCTTATACAATTGATGGTTCTCAAATGACCGATGAAGCCTATGCTAAATTTTCACCTTTGTTGGCTGATAAACTATTTGGTAAAAGTCCTGCCATTGCAGAATCAAATAGAGAATTAGTACATGCAGCTGTGATGGAAAAAAATTGGGTATGGCACAATGATATCAAGGTACCAAATGGTGTACACGTATACGGACGCAGGTATGATCCATTCGGACCAGATAATTATCCTGCTGAGCTTGTTAAGATTCGTGAAATGACATTGATTCGCGATCAGGCGATTTGGGAAGCAAATCATGGAGTAAAAATGGATTTAAAAGCGGCAGATGATAAAACTTCAGTATTACCTCCAGTAAAAACGAATTATGATCCAAAAGAAAAAAATGGTGATCCCAAGTATTTATATGGGCAAGATGCTTTAGATAAATTTACTGTTGCGCCAGGTTATAAAATAGATTTATTTGCAGGTGAAACCGAATTCCCTGACCTAGCTAATCCTGTTCAAATTTCATTTGATAATAAAGGCAGACTGTGGGTTGCAGTGATGCCAACCTATCCACATTGGAAACCAGGTGATCCAAAACCAAATGATAAATTATTAATTTTCGAAGACACTAATGGTGATGGTAAGGCAGATACAGAAAAAGTATTTGCAGATAATATACATCTTCCGCTTGGTTTCGAACTTGCACCAGAAGGTGTATACGTTTCACAAGGAACAAACTTTGTTCTCTTAAGAGATACCAACGGCGATGACAAAGCTGATACAAAAGAAATTATCTTAAGTGGTTTTGATGATCACGATACACATCATAATCATCATGCCTTCACCACAGATGCATCAGGCGGAATCTATATGGGTGAAGGAGTTTTTCTATTGAATGATATTGAGACTTCATATGGTCCTGTTCGTGGAACTAATGGTGGATTCTTCCGTTATGATATCAACCGTAAAAAATTAGACCGCATAGCTCAGTTGGCTATTCCCAATCCTTGGGGAATTGCATTTGACGAGTGGGGACAAGTATTTTATGCTGAAACGTCTGGGCCAGATGTAACTTGGATGACACCTGGAACGGTTAAGTCTAGGTATGCAGAGGCTACACCAACACCTTCAAATATTATTGAGGACAAACATCGTGTAAGACCAACATCTGGACTTGAGTTTATTTCAAGCAGACATTTCCCTGATGAGGTACAGGGAGATATGTTGATTAACAATACTATTGGTTTCCTTGGAACTAAAGAGCATATAATGAGAAATGATGGCAGTGGTTTCAAATCTAAACACAGGCAAGATCTTGTACAATCAGCTGACTTCAATTACAGACCAGTTGACCTTGAATTTGCGCCTGATGGTTCACTTTACATTGCAGACTGGCATAACGTGCTAATCGGCCATATGCAACATAATGCAAGAGATCCATTGCGTGATCATGTACATGGAAGAATTTATAGAGTAACCTATCCTTCTAGACCATTAGTTGTTCCTGCTAAAGTATATGGTGCTAGCATTGATGAGCTATTGGAAAATCTTAAACTTCCTGAATACAGAACCCGCTATAGAACTAGACGAGAATTACGTGGACGTGATGGTGCAGAAGTGATGACTCATTTAAGCAAATGGATTACTCAACTTGATAAATCATCTGCTAACTATGAGCACAATTTATTAGAAGCCCTTTGGGTAAGCTGGGGTCTAAATAAAGTTAATCAGCCGCTACTAAGAACATTATTGCATGCCAAGGATTACCGTGTGCGCGCTGCAGCAGTTGAAGTATTGAGGTTTACAGGTTACAAAATACCTGACCAAGCAGCTTTATTAATGGGTGCAGCGAAAGATGAGAATGCACGTGTTCGACTTGAAGCAATTGTATCTGCCTCTTGGCTTGATAAAAATATTGGCCTTCCGATTGTATTAGAAGCTGGTAAAAAACAAATGGATAGCTGGATGATTGAGCCTTATAAAACGGCTGTCGCCCATCTTAATGGCCGTGCACGTGAAGAAGAAAAAGAGGAAGAGGAGAAAACACCATCAACAGGAGTTGATCCTAAGTTGATGCAAAAAGGTAAAGCCATTTATTCTAGAGAAGGATTTTGTAAAACATGTCATCAGGCAGATGGTAAAGGATTAGATGCCTCTGGCTTCCCTCCTCTCTATGATTCAAAATGGGTTGCAGGTAGTGAGGACAGATTAATCAAATTGGTTATCAAAGGAATCTATGGACCGATTGAAGTGAATGGAAAGAAATATCCTGGTCAAGTTCCTATGACTCCATTTGGTGGCATGTTAAAAGATGATGAAGTGGCTGCAGTACTAACCTATGTTCGAAATTCATTCGGAAATAAAGCTCCAGCGATCACAGCTCAAAAAGTGAAAGAGGTGCGTGCTTCCATAAAAAATAAGACAGGCTTTTATTCTCCTGATGAATTGCTAACAATACATCCACTAGAAAAATAAATTCCACTTAATACGCTACACTCTTCTAACTAAAATAAACTTGCCATGAAAAATTCAATTCAGATTAAGCCACTTTTCTTAGTGCTGTTATTTCTACAACTAGTCGTTGTGAGTTTTTCTCAATCCAAAAAACAAGATGGTGAGAAAAAACCATTGATTGTTTTTGTTACTGGCGATCATGAATACAGTGGGGAGTCCACACTGCCTATTGTGGCTCAAGAGCTAGAGAAGAATTATGGATTTCGCACTAAAGTGCTTAAGGCATATCCAGACCACAATGCTGAAGAAAATATTCCAGGATTAGAAGCATTAAAAGATGCAGATATAGCCATCTTCTTTCTAAGATGGCGTAGACTACCTGCCGATCAAATTAAATTCATAGAAGATTATTTGAAAACAGGTAAACCATTAATGGGTTTCCGCACTACAACTCATGCATTTAAATATCCAGAAGGAGATCCATTGGAAAAATGGAATGCGTTTGGAGAAATGGCATTCAATGCCCCTCCAGGTTGGGGCGGAAAGGCACACCATACTCATTATGGGCATACCTCATCAACTGACGTAAACATTATTCCTGCTCAAGCAAAAAATCCAATTTTACATGATGTAGGCGATAGCTTTCATGTGAGGTCATGGTTATATCAAGTATTACCTGATTTCCCTTCTCGTGGATCTCAAGCATTGATGGTAGGCCACTCGGTAAATTCTGAAAATCCAAATCACTTCGAAAATCCAGTAGCTTGGACAGGAACGAATATGTATGGCGCAAAATTTTTCTTCACCACAATGGGTCATCCAGAAGATTTTGATCAAGAGCCTTTTCAGCACCTTGTTATTAATGCAATACACTGGGTTGCAGGCAAACCAATTCCTAAAAAATGGGCTGGTAAAATGGCCATCAATGTACCATATAGAGATTGAGTATTAACTATTAGACAATGAATAAAATAGGATTTAATACACTTGTTTGGTCAGCTGTAGTATCTGATGACTTATTCCCTATCATTGATAGATTAAAGGAGATTGGCTATGATGGCGTAGAATGTTTAATTGGATCCCCTGACGAAAAGGCATACAAACGATTTGGAGATCATGCACACAATATTGGGCTAGAAACAACTTCAGTATTTGTTGTAGGGGTTGATGAAAACCCAGTTAACCCTTCCGCAGAAATTCGTGCTCGCGGATTAGATCGAATAAAATGGGGAATTGATCGTGCTCACGACATGAATGCAAAAGTGATGTGTGGACCTTTTCATTCTGCACATGGTTTTTTTACCAAAAAACCACCTCAAGACGAAGAATATCAACGGTGTGCTGAAGTATTACACGCAGCAGGTGAATATGCATCACAAGCAGGCATTACGTTAGCCTTAGAAGCCCTTAACCGTTTTGAATGCTATCTATGCAACACCATGGAGCAATTACAACGCTTAATTAAAGCTTCTGATCATCCGAATGTAAAAGCCATGTTCGATACACACCATGCTAATATCGAAGAGAAAAAAAATCAAACCGCATTACAAACGATTGCTCCTTACCTAGCCCACGTTCATATCAGCGAAAATGATCGAGGCACGCCTGGTGATGGTCTTGTGCAATGGAATGAAAATTTCTCAGCGCTAGCAGAAATAAAATTTGATGGTTGGTTAACCATTGAAGCCTTTTCACGTAATGATCCAGATTTTGCGAATGCGATAAATGTATGGCGAGAATATTCCGCCCCTTGGGATATGGCAACAAAAGGATTAGCCTTTATTAGAAAACAACTAAGTGCTAGACAATAATAAAACGTATTCATTAAATATACCCATATGCAACAGAACAATTACCCAAAATTACACAATGCAACATGGCCTGGCATTGTAGGCAAAGGCCCAGATTCTGAACCTCCAATTTCTCTTGACACATTATTAGAACTTACTGCAAACGCAGAGGTTGATGGTGTAAAGTTTGATGGTATTGACATCGGACTTTTTGAACCCCATTTTGATTTAGATAGTTCAGATGATGGAATAAAGAAACTAGCAGAAAAAGTTTCATCCCTAAATTTAAATATCGGAAGTTTAGTGGCTCCTATTTGGGGCGGACCTGCTATGGGCAGCAAAGAAGAAAGAGCTGTATTCGTTGAAATGGTTAAGAAGTCTTGCCGCTTCGGACAAAAGTTACGTGAGTATGGCGTGAGGCATTATGGAATTATTCGTATCGACTCAGCAAGCAAACCTGAGGCATGGGCATTAGATCCTGTGAACAATACTAAACTCATTGCACAAACATTTCGTGAAGCTTGTGATGTTGCTGCTGATTATGGCGAACGCCTCGCAGCAGAAGGAGAAATATGTTGGGGTGGCATGCATAGCTGGAAGGCTATGATTGATACCATGGAAGCAGTTGATAGACCTAATATTGGTTTTCAGGCAGACATGGCCCATACCCTATTGTATTTACTAGGTTATAATAGTCCAGCCGATCGCATTTTACCAGTTGATTTTGATTGGAGCGATACAGCTGCTCTTGATGAGGGGTTGAGGAAATTGACACAAGCCCTTCGTCCTTGGACGATTGATTTCCATGTGGCTCAAAATGATGGCACCGTACATGGTACTGGTTCTCATGATAAGACTGGACGTCACTGTCAGGCATTAGACCCTAATGGGAAATTGGATATTGCGAAACATGCTGGTTTCTGGTTGCGCGACGAAAAAGGTGAGCTGACTAAAGCGTTCAAGCATATTTGTTGGGATGGATGTATGTTCCCTAATGAGGTGATGACTAAACAACAAACATGGAATGATATTTTAGCCGCAATGATTAAAGTTCGCGATCATCATGGTTGGAGTGAGTAAATACTAATGATATTTATAACATCAATTTTATTAAGATTAAATACTAAACAATGGCAACAAAAAAAACACTCAACATTGGATTAATCGGTGGTGGATTTATGGGAAGAACCCATTCCAATGGTTATCGTAGAGTAGCAAATTTTTTTCCAGACCTTGAATATACTCCCGTTCTAAAAGCAGTATGTTTTCGAAACGAGACAAAATTAAAAGCCTTCGCTGAACAGTGGGGTTATGAAAGTGTAGAAACAGATTGGAGAAAGTTAATTGCACGAGATGATATTGATGCAGTTGATATCTGTACACCAAATGATACCCATGCTGAAATAGCCATTGCAGCTGCTGCTGCAGGCAAAATGATTTTGTGTGAAAAACCACTAGCACGAAATCTTGCTGAGTCACAAACAATGGTGGAAGCTATTGAGAAAGCTGGAGTAGCGAATACTGTTTGGTACAACTACCGTCGTCTTCCTGCTGTTACCCTTGCAAAGCAATTGGTTGATTCAGGAAAACTTGGAAAAATATTTCACTATCGTGCTAATTTCTTACAAGACTGGACCATTAATGCGAATCTACCACAAGGTGGTGAAGGATTGTGGAGAATGGATGCTGCTGTGGCAGGATCAGGCGTGTTAGGCGATCTACTTTCTCATTGCATTGATACAGCAATGTGGCTTAATGGTGGCATAAAAGATGTAACAGCAATGACTGAAACGTTTGTCAAAGAACGTGTACATCAACTCACTGGAAAAGTACAAGAAGTAAGCATTGACGATGCCTGTTCTTTTTTATGTCATTTCAATAATGGATCGCTAGGCTTGTTTGAATCTACACGTTATGCAAGAGGACATAAAGCGTTGTATACATTTGAAATAAATGGTGCAGATGCTTCTATTCGTTGGGATCTTCATGATTTAAACAGATTAGAATACTTTGATAATTCTGATGAATCTATTGTAAAAGGATGGCGTTCCATTCATGTAACTGACGGAGATCAACCCTACATGGACAAATGGTGGGTACCAGGTTTAGGTATTGGCTATGAGCATTCATTCGTACACCAAGTCGCCGATTTCTTAGAAAGTCTTGAAACCGGAAAATCATGCTCTCCTACATTTGCTGAGGCACATGAAACACAAAAGGTTTGCGAAGCCGTACAAGAATCAGCAAAATCAGGATCTTGGAAAATAATTAGCTAATAGATTTACAAATTCAACATCACGCCTCAATACAAAAAAACCATATGATATCAAATTCAAAAGTTAAATCAATCCTGCATCTGACACTGATACTAACATCCGCATTGATGATTTTCAGCTGTAATAGTTCAACAGAATCAACAAGTGAAACTGAAAGTTCATCCGTAGGCCAGGATGGATTTAAGCAAATATTTGATGGCAAATCATTTACTGACTGGGATGGTGACACCAGTGTTTGGCGAATTGACAGTGGTAGCTTTATTGGTGAGGTAACTCCAACTAAACAAATCCAGACCAATACGTTTTTGATTTGGCGTGGTGAGAAACCGACTGACTTTGAATTAAAAGCAGAATATCGAATCAGTCAAGGAGGTAACAGTGGAATTCAATACAGAAGTGAAGAGTTATCAGATATTCCTCATGCGTTAAAAGGATACCAAGCTGATATCGATGGAGAGAATACATACACAGGACAGAATTATGAAGAAAGAGGAAGAGGTTTTTTAGCTATGCGTGGACAAAGAGTGAATTTAGAAGCAAATCAAAAACCAATTATTCTTGATTCAGTAGGCAATTCAGATGAATTGAAATCACATATCAAAACAAATGATTGGAATGAAATTCACCTTGTGGTAAAAGGCAATAACATGAAACATTATATCAATGGAATTCTAATGAGTGAAGCAACTGATAATGATTCAACTGCTCGCAAGAGTGAAGGAGTTATTGGTTTTCAAGTGCACGTTACCCCATCAATGAAAATTGAATATAAAAACATTCGATCCAAGAACAGTTAATCGACTGATTATTTAGCTAAAAGCCCAATCAATTCAACCTGATTGGGCTTTTATTATTTAGTTAATGCTGTTGGACTTTCAGCAATCAATTTTAAGGCTTCATTGAT
>CANKGM010000033.1 GCA_947481355.1 Chitinophagaceae bacterium | reverse complement strand
TCTATCTGCTAATAATCCAACTAGTGGTCCTAGGGACCATGACAAAGAAATACTTGCTCACCTTCCTCCAGGTAAATGGCATAATTATATTTTTGAGGGAACTGATTCGTTGATTTTCAAAGATCAATCTACCGCTTGGGGCTTTGGTGAAGCATCACTCTCTCAAGGAGCAGCCTATGCAGATCTAGATGGCGATGGTGATTTGGATTTAGTTACAAATAACATCAATGAGCCTGCAGGTATTTATAAGAATAATGCCCGTGAATTAAATCCAGCTAATCATTATTTGAGTCTTAAACTTATTGGGGAACAATCAAATAAATTTTCCATTGGGGCGAAGGCATTTTTATTTTCACAAGGAGACGTTTATTTCAAACAGGTTCAAACCACAAGAGGGTTTATGAGCAGTGGTGAGCCAGTTTTGCATTTTGGTTTAGGTGATCGAAAAACAATAGATAGCCTTTTGATTATCTGGCCAAACAATTATTCTCAATTATTAAAAAATATACATTGCGATAGTTTGTTAACTATCCAGTATACACATGCGGGTAATCAACTACTCCTTAATCAACGTGATTATCTTGCCCATAGTTTACACTCCTCTGATAATCCTATATTATCAGATATTTCTGAAAAATTGGTCACTAACTTTAAGCATGAAGAGGATGATTTTTTTGATTTTAATGATCAATGGTTTATTCCGCATGAGCTTTCAACTCAAGGTCCTAAGATTGCTGTTGGAGATGTGAATAGAGATGGATTAGAAGATTTTTTTGTATGTGGTGCAAAAAATCATGCAGGTTCAATTTTTTTACAACAAAAGAGTGGCGCATTTAAAATTTCTTCGGATAGTACTGTATTTGTACAAGATAAAAATAACGAAGATGTTGACGCACTTTTTCTTGATGCTGATCGAGATGGTGATTTGGACCTTTATGTGGTGAGTGGAGGGAATGTATATTCAGGGATTACACCATTATTAAATGATAGATTATACTTGAATGATGGTCACGCTCATTTTACACGAAGTAAAGACTTGCCTGATATGTATGAAAATAAATCGGTTGTTCGATCAGCAGATGTTGATCATGATGGCGATCTTGATTTGTTTATTGGTGGAAGATCTATTTCAAAAAATTATAGTAAGACCCCAAGTTCTTATTTATTATTGAATGACGGGAAAGGAAAATTTTCTTTTTCAACTGAACCGATAAGTAATAGTTTGCAGCACCTAGGGATGGTAACTGATGCTAGTTGGGTTGATGTTGATCGTGATAGTTGGCTTGATTTGGTTATTGTGGGCGAATGGATGAAACCTACTCTATTTAAAAATAATCATGGTACGTTAGTTAAATCTGAGTTGACAAAGAATGATGATGCATTGACTGGATGGTGGTGCTCCATGAAATCTGCTGATATCAATGGTGATGGATTTGATGATCTCTTATTGGGCAATTATGGATTAAATAGTAAGCTAACAGCTAAAGAGGGATATCCGCTTAAAATGTATAGTAAGGATATAAACCATATTGGGAAGGATGACCAAATTGTGGCTATCGCGAAGGGGACACAGTATTTCCCTTTTTTAAATAAAGAAGATATAGAACGACAGCTACCCTATATTAGAAAGAAATTTTTGGATTATGGATCAATGGCTGGGAAAACTATTGAAGAAATTTTTGGAGAGAAGTTAGATAGTGCGAAAGTATTTAGTGCTTCTACTCTCGCATCTACTCTTTTATTAAATGATGGTAAAGGACATTATATCCCAATGCCATTGCCTGCATCATTTCAATGGGCTCCCATATTTTCATTTGAAGTAGGCGACTTTAATGGTGATGGAGTAAAGGATATTCTTGCTGGAGGTAATTTTTTTGGAACTACACCGTTTGAAGGTCGTTATGATGGCATGGCGCTGACACTCGGTATAGGAAATAATAAAGGTAATTTTAAAGTGGTAATGCCATTACCTACTTCATTTGAAAAGTTAAATGGAGAAATCAGAGATATTAAATCTATAAAGTTGCCTGATAATAAATCAGGTTTGTTATTGGGTGTAAATAACCAGAAGCTGGTTCTTTTTGAGGTGGAAAAGTAAAACTGTTAGTTAACCTTTATATATATTTTCAATTACTGGTATGAAAAATGGTCTACTTATTCTATTCTTTTTTATTTCATCTGTCCGTGCCCAATCTGTTTTACCCACTGCTGCTCAATTGAAATGGGCTGATGCAGAAATTGGGGTATTGATTCATTTTGATATGCCTGTGTTTGAACCGTCGTATGATTTCCGAAGTGATTGGAATTATCATCCTAACCTTTCTGTCTTCAATCCAACTCAATTGGATACGGATCAATGGATTAAAGCGTCAAAAGCAGCTGGAGCCACTTATGCTATTCTTGTTGCTAAACATTGCAGTGGTTTTAGTCTTTGGCCTACAGCCGCACATCAATATAGTGTAAAAAATACTCCCTGGAGAAATGGTCAAGGTGATATTGTAAAAGATTTTATTGCTTCTTGTAAAAAATATGGGTTGAAGCCAGGGATATACGCAAGTACAACTGCTAATGGATATTTGCAAGTCGATAATCCTGGAAAAGTTGTTTCTGGTAATAAAGAGGAGCAACAAAAATATAATGAGGTTGTGCGTACTCAGTTGACTGAATTATGGACAAATTATGGAAAGTTGTTTGAGGTATGGTTTGATGGAGGTGTCTTACCCCCAGAAAAAGGGGGCTTTGATGTATTGTCTATGCTAAAAGATAAACAACCTGATGCCATTGCATTTCAAGGTCCTTATGGCCATCAGCATAATATTCGTTGGGTAGGAAATGAAGAAGGTGTTGCCCCCTATCCGTGTTGGTCTGCGGCAGATTCCACTACATCATCATCGGGTGTTGTAGAGATCAAAGGGTTAAATGGAAATCCGAAGGGACTATTTTGGTGTCCGGGCGAATCTGATTTTCCATTGCGCTTGAATTCATCCTTTCAAGGTGGTTGGTTTTGGCATAAGGATGAGGATGACCAACTTCGAAGCATTGATGAACTAGTTGATAAGCATAGTAAAAGCGTTGGCAGAAATACAAACATGTTATTGGGGGTTGTTGTTGATGATCGTGGATTGGTTCCTGATGTAGATGTAAAGAGGTTAGAAGAATTTGGAAACGAAATTTCTGCGAAATATGCGCATCCAGTCGCCAAAAAGGTTAATCAAGGGAAATTAGTTCATATAACATTTGATGTTCCTCAGCAGTTATCACGTATTGTAGTGATGGAAGATATTTCGAAAGGAGAGCGTATACGAGAATATAATCTTTATGGAAAAGAGAATGGGGCATGGAAGTTATTATCCACCGGTTCAAGTGTTGGTCACAAGCGAATTGAAGTTGTGGAGGGTGTATTTCAAGCCGTTAAATTTGAGGTTACCAAGGCTGATGGCAAATTTTTTCTCAAGGAGCTAGCATGTTATTAATAAATTAAATTAGTTGAATATACAAATCAATTAAAATTATTACAATGATACAATTCATCTTAGTTTTTGTTTTGGGTTTAGTTTCACTTGAGGGATTCAATCAAATTGATGATCAACGTTTAATTATTGTTACAACGGATGGGTTTAGATGGCATGAGGTATTTAAAGGTATGGACGAAGCTATACTTAACATTGGACCAAATAAAAATGACAGTGCTTATATAGTGGGCAAATATGGAGGATCTTCTTTAGAGCAAAAGAGGCAAAAATTACTTCCTTTTTTATGGGGGACTGTTTCAAAGCATGGTCAGTTATATGGCAATAGATTGTACGATAATAAGGTTGATAATGCCAATCCATATTGGTTTTCATATCCTGGTTATAGTGAACTTATGACTGGCATGGTAGACACATTAATCAATTCAAATGATTATCAGCCAAATCCACATACCAATTTATTGGAATTTTATAATAAGAAGGATTCTTATCATGGCAAGGTTGCTGCCTTTGGCGCCTGGGAAGCTTTTGATAGAATTTTAAATGAGCAGCGAGCATCTTTCCCTGTCATAAGTTCCTTTGATGATAATCAAGTTGCTTTAAAAGATCCTCAGATGAAGTTGATTAGTAATATGATTAAGGATTCGTTCAGGCCTTTCGGTAATGGTGAATGTTTAGATGTCTTTACTCATTATCAAGCCTTGACATACTTGAAGGTTGCTCAGCCCAAAGTGTTGTATATATCTTATGGCGAAACAGACGAATGGGCTCATGAAGGGAATTATAAATTTTATCTAGACGCAGCACATCAATTTGATGCTTGGGTCGGTGAGATATGGAGTTATGTCCAGAGCTTGCCAGCATATAAAGGAAAGACAACCTTGCTCATTACTACAGATCATGGAAGGGGTGATATAATAAAAAATGAATGGACTTCACATGGACAAGCTATTTCGGATGCTCATGAGATCTGGTTTGCTATAATGGGGCCTAAGGTAAATAGTCTAGGAGAAATAAAACTGAAACAACAATATTTTCAAAAACAGCTTGCTCAAACTGTTGCACAGCTAACCGGAATGAATTATAGTTGTGAACATGAGGTTGCAGAAGGCATTGATCTTAAATAATAATTAAATACTTTCTCAAATAGTTTAATAGATCCTAAAGTATATAAATATTATTTAGTCTACTAATATTGTATACTATTATATTTAAGTATCTTTGTCTAAATACATATTGATGAAATTAGGTTATACGCTTCCAATACTTTTTTGTTTTGTCCTTTTTGCTAAAAACGACTTGAATGCACAAGTTTCTAAACGAGCGTACAAAAAGGAAATTGAATTGTGGGATGGTAAACGAATTGATGCACTAAAGGCTGCAAACGGTTGGGTCAATCTTGCTGGTTTATTTTGGTTAAAAGAAGGTAGCAATACATTTGGCAGTGATTCTACAAGTGATATCGTATTTAGTCATTCAGAATTTCCTAAACGTTTAGGAACATTTGTCGTTTCATCGAATAGAGTCGATTGGATAACTAGTGAAGGCAATGAGGTAATGTTGAAGGACAATAAAATTCAACATATAACTGCATTTGATATTGATTCTGCATCCAACCCATCTTTATCCTACAAATCATTCAAATGGAATATCATAAAAAGGGAAAATAAAATTGGTGTTCGATTCCGTGATTTAAATAGCCCAGCTTTACAGGCTTTGACACATATCAATAGATATACTATTGATCCCAAATGGAATATCAAAGCTGTTTTTGAGCCTTCTTTGTATTCTACAATTGCTATAACGAATGTGCTTGGGCAAACGACTCAGCAACAATCTCCTGGGAAACTTAGGTTTAGCATTAATAATGTATCCTATACCCTTGATGCATTAGATGAAGGGACGGGAGATTTCTTTGTTATTTTTGGTGACAATACTAATGGGATAGAAACATATCATACAGGTAGATTTATGTATGTTCCTAAACCTGATCAAAATGGGATTACATATATAGACTTTAATAAGGCATATAATCCTCCTTGTGCATTTACATCTTTTGCAACATGTCCTATACCTCCTAAGCAAAACATACTTTCAATTGACATTACTGCCGGAGAAAAGAGTGTGCATTTTTAGATTACATTTTACCGATTGATTTTATTCAATGCAAAATTCTGATGCTAAGGCTATATAATTGTAGTTGGCTTCGTATAAACATGTAAATTAGATTACTATAAAATTTTGTACATGTTTAGATTGATTATTATATCCCTATCTGTATTTTTTTATTCAATGGAGTTGAATGGTCAAATAAAGTCTTCAAAAAAAACATTTCCTGATTCAATTGCTCCAGTAGGTATAATAAAGGGACTTTCAGATGACCAACTAATTGAAGTAGTACAGCGTCAAACCTTTCGATTTTTTTGGCATGGAGCACATCCAATAAGTGGGATGGCTTTGGAGAGAAGTAATACAGTATTGGCTGAACATTATTGGGATTATATAAATGAGGCTTGGGGTGAGCCAAATTTTAGTAGAACTGAATTTGGTCCTGATGCATGTGCAGTTGGTGGAACCGGATTTGGAATCATGAGTACAATTGTTGCCGTTCAACGTGGTTGGATAGGAAGGGATACCGCAGTTCGCAGATTGATGAAGATTGCAGATTTTTTAATTAATGCAGATTGTTATCATGGTATTTATCCGCATTTCATGAATGGTAAAACTGGTAAGACCATCAAGTTTGATCGATTAGATGATGGGGCGGATTTGGTAGAAACTTCTTATTTATTAATGGGTTTTTTATGTGCAAGAGAATATTTCAATCATGAAGATCCTAGGGAAGTTTACTTGCGAAAGCGAATCACACAAATGTGGAATACGGCCAATTGGAATTGGCACACGAACAATCAAGCTAAATTATTTTGGCATTGGAGTCCTAATAATGGCTTCGATATGAATTTTCCTATATGGGGATGGAATGAGTGTTTGATAACCTATATCATGGCTGCTTCTTCTCCATACCATTCCATTTCCCGAGCAGTATATGATAGTACCTGGTCGGGAAGTCTAGGGTTTACAAATGGTAAATCTTATTATGGGTATAAGCTACCATTAGGCAATTATGATAAAGATAAAGGGGGACCATTATTTTTTGAGCAATATACTTTTCAAGGAATCAATCCAAATGGATTAACTGATTCATATGGCAATGATTATTTCGAGCAAGGCAGAAATCATACATTAATCAATAGGGCATATTGTATTGAAAATCCAAAGAAGTATAAAGGCTATAGTTCAACATGCTGGGGATTAACAGCAGGAGATAGTTACAAAGGCTATGTTGCGCATAGTCCGGAAAATGATTTTGGTGTAATTCAACCTACGGCTGCCATTTCATCTATGCCCTATACTCCAAGAGAAAGTATGGAAGCATTAAGGTATTTCTATGATCAGCTTGGAAATAAAATTTGGAGTCCATATGGTTTTGTTGATGGCTTTAGTATTCATCACAATTGGTATGCAAAAAGTCATATAGCCATCGATCAAGGGCCTATTGTAGTGATGCTTGAAAATTATCGAACAGGTCTCTTATGGCAACTTTTTATGCAAATTCCTGATATACAAAAAGGATTAACAGAACTTGGATTTTCAAGTACAGGATTTAAAAAGTAAAATCTATCAGTTTGTGTAAGTGAATTTACACATCTACTTCACTTAGTTTAACAATTCTATTTTCAAGCATTGATTTTTTTGCTGCTAAGGCTAGAAGCATTGATTTTAGTCCATCTTCACCTGTGATGGGCATTGGTTTTTTTTGCTGTAAGGCTTCAATGAATGCTGTCATTTCCAAAAGATATGATTCTTCATACCTATCAATGAAAAAATCAAGGTTGCGTGATAATTGAACGCCGTGTTTGCCTATGAATTGATTCGTTGTTTTGAGCGGGTTCTCTGCTTTCATCATTCCTTCAGAACCAAATACCTCAATTCGTTGGTCATAACCATAACAAGCATTACGACTGCTTTCTATAATTACGGTTACATTATTTTTGAACGTTATCATAACATAACCTGTATCAATATCCCCTGCTTTTCCAATTTCTGGGTCTATTAAGTTAAATCCTCTTGCAAATACTTCTTCCACTTCGTCATCTACTAAATAGCCTGCCATATCAAAATTGTGTATGGTCATGTCCATGAACAATCCGCCTGAAGCTTTGATATATGGTATTGGAGGAGGTGCGGGGTCTCTACTGATAAAGTGTATGGAGCGAAGTTGCCCAAGTTTTCCTTCAACAATAGATTGTTTAAGTTCTTGGAAGTTAGGGTCCATGCGTTGATTGAAGGCAAGCATTAAGGGAACGCCTGCTTGTTTTACGATGGCTAATGTATCCCGTACTTTCTGTAAAGAAAGGTCTAGTGGTTTTTCGCAGAAAATTGCTTTACCTGCTTTGGCACATTGAATGACATAATCTGCATGAACATTAGTAGAAGTGCAAATGAGTATAGCTTCAATAGCAGGATGGTTAATCACTTCGTCTGCATTTGACGTAATCAATGGCACATTGAATTTTTCAGCAAATTTTCTTCCTTCTTCAGATGGGTTCATGGCTGCTACTACCTCAACACCTTGAATTCGTGTACAGAGATTTTCGAGATGAATTTTCCCGATTCTACCTAATCCGAGAATACCAATGTTAACCATGAGATGAATTTGAAATTTTAGAAATGCTGTTGAAGGTAAATTTAGTCTGTTTTACTTTTGAAGTTGGGCTATATATGAGTAAAATTTTCACTAATTTAAATGAATTATTAGGTCAATTATGTCTGTTACTTGCATGAAAAATAAGCATATTTTTTTGACGATAGGAGCTGTATTATTTTTTGTATATGCTTTTGTTGGATGTAAACAATCCTATTCGCCTGCCCTTGCCGACAAGGTAGATTTCAATTATGATATTCGCCCAATTTTGGTTCAAAAATGTTATTTGTGTCATGGACCAGATGCGAGTAGCCGAAAAGGCAACCTTCGCCTCGACACCTATGAAGGAGCAACCGCGTTAACCAAAAATGGAGAAAAGGCCATTGATCCTATACATTCAGAAAAAAGTTTGCTTTTATACCGCATCAATCATAAGGATCCCGAGGTTATGATGCCTACTCCTGAATCTAAATTGAAGCTAACAGAACGAGAAATTGCATTGTTAAAAAAATGGATTGACCAAGGTGCTGAATGGAAGCCTTACTGGGCGTTTATTGCACCGCATGAAACTGAAGAGGCAAAAAAGTATTCAGGTAATCCGATTGATTATTTCATCGAAAAAAAGTTAAAGGAAAATAATTTAGACCCTCAGGAGCAAGCAGATAAGAATGCACTGATTAGGCGAGTTTCGTATTTATTGACGGGGCTCCCTCCAACTCCTGAGGCTATCCAAAAATATATCGCAGATGATTCGAAGGAGGCTTATACCAAGTTAGTTGACCACTATTTACAATCTCCTCAATATGGTGAACGATGGGCTCGTCATTGGATGGACTTAGTTCGATATGCAGAAACTAAGGGGCATGAGTTTGATTATACTATTTCTGGTGCTTGGCGATACCGCGATTATTTAATTCGTGCATTCAATGATGATGTGCCTTATGATCAATTAGTAAGAGAGCAATTGGCTGGTGATTTATTAGATAAACCTAGGGTTAACTCAAAAACGAAAATAAATGAGTCTGCACTTGGAACTGTCTTTTATACCATGGCAGAGGGAACACATAGTCCCGTAGATATTCGTAAAGACGAAGCAGACCGAATAGATAACATGATTGATGTAACGGCAAAAACATTTCAAGCCTTAACCGTTTCATGTGCTCGATGTCATGATCATAAATTTGACCCAATCAGTGCAAAGGATTATTATTCTTTCTATGGAATCATGGAGGGTACACGCTTCTCTCCTATCCCAGCAACTAATAATGCAACGATTCCGAAAGCCATGCAATTAAACTTGTTGAATGATTCTATCCGTAAACATGTTATTACAACTTGGTTTAAACAACGTGATGTAGCATCTTCGAATTCTAAGGAAGTTGCACCTGCACCAACTAAAATAGATACTAATGTTATTGTGTTGGGGGATTTTACCAATGCAGACCTGAGTGGGTGGAAATCAGATGGGATGGCGTTTGGTAATTCAACAACACTTGGAGATCCGGTGTTTAGTGAACAAGGTAAACTTGTGTCTTTACAAGAAGGCAAAGCATCCAGCAGAAAGATAGCTACTGGAATTTATGGTGCACTCCGTTCTCCAGATTTTAAGATTGATAAAAATTTTATTGGTGTAATGGCTGCTGGCATGAATGCGTCCATTAGAATTGTTATAGATAATTTTCAATTAATCTCTTATCCTATTTATGGTAATATGGATCAGCATGTTGATTCAGATATTTTTAAAAAATATGTGTTTGATGTTACAATGTGGAAGGGCCATAAAGCGTACGTAGAAATTTTACCAGGGGTTTTTGAAGGCCATGTTTTCAAAATGAAGAAAGGCAGTTATGTTGAAGCGCAGTATGCAATAACGTATAACATAGAATCGACCTTTTCGAAAAAAATACCTCAACAGAATAATAACTTATATGAATCATTGCAAGCGTTGACTGCTAATAATGGCAAAATGTCTGATGTCCGCTTTGTCAATACACTTATTCAATCCAATAAATTAGAACGTCAATTTTCTACTTTAATTAGTCAGCTTGAGGTTCGTAAACACTTGCAGCAATCATTTACAGATTCAATAGAATTTTTCAATGGCGTTGTTGATGGGTTTGGGAAAAATAGTCCTGTTTTCATCCGTGGAAGTCATATGCAGTTATCTCCAACCGCCGTGAATAGGGCCTTTATACATGCTGTTAAGGTTTCTACACCTGACTTTAATGTGAAGGGAAGTGGACGCTTACAATTGGCTAATGCTATTACTGATCCTAGCAATACCCTTACGTCAAGGGTTATGGTTAATCGTATTTGGCATCATTTATTTGGGAGAGGGATAGTAGAGACGGTTGATAATTTTGGTATGCAAGGGAAATTGCCTTCTCATCCTGAATTGTTGGATTATTTAGCGATTAAATTTCAACAGGACCACTACTCTATTAAAAAAATGATCCGGGATATTATGCTTTCAGATGCATTCAAGCAATCAGCTGTTGCACAGGATAACGCTAAAGAAACAGATCCTTCCAATATTTTTCTTGCACATTATCCTGTGCGTCGTCTCGAGGCAGAAGCTATTCGTGATGCTATGCTGGCTGCATCAGGTGAGTTAAAACAAACCATGTATGGGAAACCAGTGCCCGTTCATATTACATCATTTATGAATGGTCGAGGAAAGCCTGACACTTCTGGTCCAATTGATGGTGATAAAAGAAGAAGTATTTATATCGAGGTAAGAAGAAACTTTTTAGATCCAGTCATGTCTACATTCGATCGACCAAATCCTGCTACAGCATATGGAAGGAGGACTGTAACAAACGTTCCTGCACAGTCATTGATTTTGCTTAATGATCCATTTGTCATTCAAGAAGCTACTGTGATGGCAAAAAATTTATTATCAACAAAGCAGAATCAATTTAGTGATAGAGTTAATTGGGTATACCAACGCAGTCTTGCGCGAAATGCTTCCGATGATGAAATTGCTGATGCACAGCAGTACCTGAAGCAATTAAAAAACACCTATGTTTCAAAAGGGGTTAAGGGTAATCTTGAGATGTTAGTTTGGAAGGATTATATTCATTCTATATTTAATTTGAAAGAGTTCATTTATTTAAATTGATATGACACACCATAAACATCCATTTCAGCGACCTGTATCTCGAAGAGAAATGCTTGATATATGCAAGTGTGGATTTGGTTCTGTAGCTATGGTTAGTTTGTTTGGAAGTTTGCTTCCATCTTGTTCAAATGCAACACAGGGTAAAGATGATTTAATGAATCATTTAACACGTGGTTCAATAGCTCCCGGATTCATACCCAAGGCAAAGAATATTATTTTCTTATATATGGATGGTGGTGTATCTCAAGTGGATTCTTTTGATCCCAAACCACGATTGGAAAAAGAAAATGGATCAGATCCAAGCAGTAAGTTTAAAGTTGATGCTACTCAATTTAATAATGTAGGGAAGATATTAAAAAGTCCTTGGTCTTTTTCCAAGCATGGTGAGTGCGGTATGGATGTGAGTGAATTGTTTCCTCATATTGCTACCTGTGTTGATGATATGGCGCTCATTCGTTCTATGGTTTCAAATTTCCCAGAGCATACTAATGCAAATTATTTTTTACATACGGGTAGCGGATTACAAGGAAGACCAAGTATGGGTGCTTGGGTAAATTATGGATTAGGCAGTGAAAACAATAACCTTCCTGGATATGTATTGCTTGATGGAGGCTTGATTCCTCCTGGTGGACTAGATAATTTTAAAAATGGATTTCTTCCTGCCGCTTTTCAATCATCCATATTACATACGGGTGCAGAGCCGATTGCCAATATAAAACCAATTGATTCTATTGCAGGAATTCAAGAGGAAAAGTTGGCATTTTTAAAGCGTCGGGATAAAACGTTATTGAGTTCATTGGGTGCAGCTGATGAAGTGGAGTCTGCTATTTCAAATTATGAGATGGCATATAAGATGCAATCGTCTATTCCTGAGTTGACAGATTTTAAAGAGGAATCAGAGGCAATTAAAAAATTATATGGATTAGATTCTCAAGATCCTCATACAAGAAGTTATGGAGCACAATGTTTGATGGCGCGCCGTTTGGTTGAACGCGGTGTGCGGTTTATTGAATTGACTTGTCCTTCAGTTGGCAATGGCGCAGACCGATGGGACCAGCATGCAAATTTAAAATTGGGTCATGAAAGCAATGCTCATGCCGTTGATCAACCAATTGCTGGTTTATTGAAAGACTTGAAATTAAGGGGTTTATTGGATGAGACATTGGTGGTATGGTCTGGCGAATTTGGTAGAACACCTTTTGCACAAGGTGATGATGGTAGAGATCATAATCCGTCTGCATTCAGCATGTGGATGGCAGGAGGTGGTGTGAAAGGGGGAACCATTTTTGGAACGACAGATGATTATGGATACCGTGTTGTTGATAATCCAGTTACTATACATGATTTACATGCCACCATGCTTCATTTATTAGGTGTGGATCATAAGCAGTTGACCTTCCGCTTCGGTGGAAGGGATTTTAGATTGACTGATGTACATGGAAATGTTGTTAAGGATATTCTTGCATAACTTTTAATTTAAAAACTCAATTATGCTCTCTTCACGATCTAGAATTTATGTATTGCCTATCGCATTATTAATGGTAGTATTTGGCTTGTCTGCACGTGATATACCTACTGATCCTAAACCATCCATTCGCCATTCTTTTTTCATCGCTGGTCCAGATTTTACGGGCATCATTGGAGAGCAAGGCGAAGAAAT
>CANKGM010000032.1 GCA_947481355.1 Chitinophagaceae bacterium | reverse complement strand
GTATTCCTTGTTTCATAATGTTGTTTTTTTTGTGATATGGATTTGGCCATATCTGTGTTTAAGGATGCAAATTTAGCTTTTTTATTGGAAAATTCAATAATTAACTTGCTTAACTCCGCATGTTTTCAAATTGTAGGGGGAAAGCAAGTTCTGTAGACTTCATTAATTGTATAACTTCTTGAAGATCATCGATTTTCTTGCCTGTAACCCTCAACATATCATCCATGATTTGAGTTTGCACCTTTAATCCAGAATCTTTGATGATTTTGGTTACTTTTTTAGCATCATCTTGCTTCAGGCCATTTCTGAGGATAATTTCCTGTTTGATTGTTTTACCGCTTGGGTATGAATCTTTTGACTGATCAAAGGCTTGGGGTACAATTCCTTGTTTATTGGCTCGATTGATTAAAATTTCAACCAATTGGCGCATTTTCATATCATCTGCGGTTTCTAGGTTGATCTTATTTTCCTTTTTGTTGAAATCAATGTTGACTACACTATCCTTAAAATCGAATCGGTTAGTCACTTCTTTTCTCGTAACATTTAACGCATTATCCATCAATTGAAGATCAACTTTACTAACAATATCAAACGAAGGCATATTTATTGTTTTTGATGATTAAACTAATTTTTGAACAGGTTTTGATCTAACCCATAGTATTGCACCTACAAGGAACATCATACTTGAAATCAATTCAGCTTGTGTAGGGTGAAATCCCCAAATAGTATAGGTAGTATTTACTCTGATTTTTTCAATTAAGAATCGTTCAATCCCATTAAGCATGAGGTATAAAGCAAACAGTCTACCTGGTATAGTAATGCGTTTTCTAACTAACCATAAAACCAAAAAGAGTAAAGTACAAGCAATTATCTCATATAATGTAGTAGGGAAAACGGGTGGACTCAATTGATTGCAATAATTACCGGTACACCCACTTATCGGAACACCAATTTCATTCACGTTGTGAGGGTAATTATACGCCCAAAACCAATTTGGTAATACCGATGATCCTTTAAAGTTAATATGAGGAATATGTTCAAGATCTCCATATTGTCTAACTAAGTAATTGGTGTAGGTTGGGTTTTTACTTAAGTTATTTATAAAAGAGCTGTCATCAGCTTGTATGACTTTATTTTGAGTATCTACTTGGTATGCGCTATTGAAGACACCCCAATCACCGTCGCCAGAAACGTGACAGCCTATCCTTCCAATGGCATAGCCAATCATTAAAGCAGGTGCTGCTGAGTCAACTAACCCTCTAATATTAATTCTCTTTTTCTTTGCAAAATATAAAATAGAAGCTGTAGCTAGAATTAACCCTCCATAGAAGGTTAAACCACTTGGGGCTAATAAATTCCCGATAGGATCTTGTATGAATCGATCCCAATTTTCTAAGTTGTCAAATAGTTTAGCTCCTAAAAAGCCAGCGATAGCAGCCATCACAATAATATCTCCTACTCGTTCATGAGGCCATATGTTGAATGATTTTAAAGTAGGTTTAGCTAATGACAGTTTTCTTTTTTCGATAAATTTTGTTGCGGCGAAAAACAGTCCTAATAATATCCCTCCAAGAAAACTCCCTTTAGAAGAGAATATATACTCTTGGGGTATAACTTGTTCACTGTTGAAAAAAACACCAATGATTTTATATCCAACAATAAAACCAAAGAGAAAATGAGAAAGTAAATCAAATGGAGTAGCGGGTTTCCCTACCATAATTTTCTCCTCAAAAGGTGAAAGTAAGCCGAGTTTTTCACGTCTCTTAAGTTCAGCCGATAAAAGAAAGGCGGATAATACAAAGGCAATTGCAACAATCAATCCAAATGAATTGATGTATTGAGTAAATGCCCACGGATTTATTCCGAAGACCTCCTTTAGAAAAAAATAGAGATTTGGATACATGGTTAAGTTTAAAAAGATATCAAAAAAATGTCCCGTGAGTACGGGACAAATTATGAATTGATCAGTTAATTACAATATTCCTCAAAGGCACCTATCAAATTTTGAGCAATCATTTGTGCAGGCCTCCCTTCAATTTGATGTCTTTCAATCATGTGTACTAAAACACCATCTTTGAATAGTGCGATAGCTGGAGATGATGGTGGATAAGGTAAAAGGTACTCACGTAGTTTTTGAACAGCCTGAAGATCAAACCCTGCAAATGCAGTTGTAAGTCTATCAGGTTTACTTTTTGCATTGTGAACAGACATTAAAACACCTGGTCTTGCACTACCTGCGGAACATCCACATACTGAATTTACTACAACTAAGGTGGTGCCTTTTTGAGCGATCATATCATCAACATCTGCTGTTGTCAAGAGTTCATCAAAGCCTTGTTCAGTTAACTCTTCTTTCATTGGAATTACAATTTCTGCTGGATACATATATTTAGTGTGTTTAGTACAAAATTAAGTAAGAAAAGGCAATAATAAAGCAAGGTAGGCAAGCTAAAATGAGATTTTACAGGATAGAGCTGCTAATGACTATTTTATGAATAATTAAACACTATTTTACGGTCTTTAGTTTAAATTTGCCTAAAACATTTAAGAATTGAAAATATACTCACTACTTCTCCTATGTTTTGCTTTTTTGAGTGGTTTCTCTCAAGATATCAAACCACTTAATCCAGATGTTACATCAGACACTATTTTATTGCAAACAGAGCTTAATTCAAACCCTGATTCAACGTTACGAATCATTAACCTCAATCCTTTTTTTACGTTAGAGGTAGATTCTGTGTTGAATTATGATTTACAAATTAATAAGTTAGCTGAAAATTATTTCTGGTATTTAAAAGATTCTCCGATAGGCGTAAAATTAGACAAACGCTCAGGCATGCTTTACTTTAAGGCAGATAAAGCATATTTCAAGAGTGGTAAATTGAAATACGACATCCCTTATAAGGTAGAAATAGGTGTACAAAATTTAAGAGATGCGAAAGAACGCTATGAGTCTTCCTTCACTATTCTTTTTTACAGTACAGATGTAGTTGTTTCTAAACTAAAACCGACAGTTGGAAACTTTCTTTCATTAGTAGAAGGTGATTCAATTCGTTTTAGGATACAGTGTGAAGAGGGCTCATTCCCGATTGAAAAAATAACTATTATAACAAATGAACCTATAAGCAACTTTAAGCCTGTAGTTAAATGTGATGATGAATTTGCTTGGATGGTGCCATTTGATTTCATTCGAGATAATGATACAGCTACTCAAAAAACGTTATTGCTTCAGTTTATCGGAGTAGATAAATTTCAAAATAAAGATACTTCAGCAATCAAAATTCAAATTCGTCCAGGCATAAATTATCCGCTAAAAATAGTGGAACATAAATTGGCTGTGGATGAGATGAAAAAATACATTACAAATTTAAAATTGACTTTTTATGTAATCAGTAAAACCATAAAAAGCACTAAATCAATGCGAACTGGATTTGATGTTTCGGGTTCTACAATGGCCATGATGGGAACAATCATTTCCACAACCGGTACAACACAAGGCTCAAAAAACACGGGAACTATACTTCCAAGCATGGGATTGTCTTTAGTCCCAATAAAAGAGGCTGTTGCACCTGGACGTGTTCAAGAGATGAATACTGCATCACAAGTGCGTGCAACCATTAAAAGGCTAGAATATATTTTGTCTGAAAACGGGCAATTGCTTGATAGAGATCCTGAAATTCTAATTAAAGCTAAAAAAATGAGAGAAGAGTTGAAACAATCTCAAATGCAATTGATTGATCTTCCTATGGTTGAATTTGACCCTAAGTATACACAACAGGATGCGGAGAAATACTTCAATAATCCTAAAGTCAATAAAAAATACAAGTTGAAGGTTAACTAAATATAACCTAGTATTTTCAACATACTTTGAGCAGTTTGTTCTTTTGCGTATACCCAATCATGTAATTTACCGTGCTTATCCTTGCCTATAATGATATGCTTAGGAGACGGTATCATACAGTGTTTAATTCCGCCATATCCACTTATTTGATCCTGGTATGCTCCAGTATGAAAAAATCCAAGATAAAGCGGTTCTTTATCATTTTCTGTTCCGGTTAATTTTGGAAGGAAAACCTCATTGATATGTTCTTCAGAATCATAATAGTCATGACTATCACAGGTTATTCCACCCAATACGACCCGTTGGTATTCATTACCCCATTTGTTGACGGGTAACATTAAAAACTTCTCTCCTATCCCCCAAGTATCAGGCAATGTAGTAATGAAAGAAGAATCAATCATGTACCATATTTCACGATCGTTCTGTACTTTTTCAGCAATAACGGAATAGATATGAGCCATGCTTTCGCCGACCGTAAAACTTCCGAATTCTGTAAAAATGTGCGGCATGGGCACCTTTGCTTTTTTACAGGTTTTCTTTATGGTACCAACGATTTCATTAATCATGAAGGCGTAATCGTATTCAAAGCCGAGTGAATGTTTAATTGGAAAACCACCACCGATATTTATAGAATCTAGTTCTGGACAAATCTTTTTAAGTTGGCAATAGAGTGTGATTACTTTGTTTAATTCACTCCAATAATAAATATCATCTTTAATTCCTTTGTTAAGGAATATATGAAGCATCTTTAATTGAAACTTATCTTCATATCCCTCAATTTGATCTACATAAAATTCAAGGATATCCTTTGCCCTCATTCCTAATCTGGATGTGTAGAATGGAAAATTGGGTTCTTCTTCAGCAGCAACACGAATGCCAAGTTTAAAAGGCACTTTTACACTTCTTCTATATTTGTCTAGTTCTTCTTTATTATCCAATACTGGAATAACATTTTTGAATCCGGTGTTAATAAGTCGTGCTATACGCGATGTGTATGCTTTTTGTTTGAAGCCATTGCAAATGATATGAATATCCTTTGTTATTTTCTTTTTCTCATACAACTTGTTGATGATTTCGATATCGTATGCGTACGAAGTTTCTAAATTAATATCATGAGCAAGTGCTTCTTCTAAGATAAAAGAAAAGTGAGAGCTTTTAGTACAATAACAATAATGGTAATTGCCCTCGTAATTATGTTTTTTAAACGCGTTTTTAAATAAGTGTTTTGCCTTATTGATTTGTTGACCAATCTTGGGTAAATAGGTCAGTTTTAATGGCGTGCCATACTTTTCAATAATTGCCTTTAAATCAAGGTCGTTAAAATATAGATTACCCTCTTTTGTCTCAAAGCCTTCCTGTGGAAAATAGAAAGTTTGTTTAACTAGATCAGTATACGTATTGCTCATTGTTCGCTTCAGTTCTTTTTACAGTTTGAACTGCAAAATTAATTTTTTTCAGTTACCCACAACAAAAAACCGGATGTTAATTTAAACATCCGGTTTTCAATATTATTTCAGTTTCATTATTTAACAGAAAGAACAAGGGCTTTGAACGTTTCTGGGTTGTTCATTGCCATATCTGCAAGAACTTTTCTATCTAGTTCAATACCTTTTATCTTCAATAAATTCATGAATTCAGAATACTTAAGACCTTCTTCTCTTACTGCAGCATTAATACGAACGATCCAAAGTCTGCGGTAATCTCTTTTCTTTAATTTTCTACCAACATAGCTATAAGTAAGACCTTTTTCAAGTACGTTTTTCGCTACAGTGTATACATTTTTTCTTTTCCCGTAAAAGCCTTTAGCTTGGTCGAGAATCCTTTTGCGGCGTGCTCTAGAAGCAACTGCATTTTTTGAACGTGGCATATCTTAATAAGTTTAAATGATGATTAATGAAAAGGCTACTACTTTAAGCGTAATAATCTTTTTACGAAATCGAGATTCGTAGGATGAACCTGTCCAGTTACTCGAAGTGCACGTTTACGTTTAGATGACTTTTTTGTGAGTAAGTGACCGCGTGTTGGCTTTCTGTAAGTGATTTTGCCGGTACCGGTAACTTTAAAAGTTTTTTTTGCCCTTGAGTGGGTTTTAACTTTTGGCATTACATTTGATTTTATGTTACCCCTGCTGGTGTCTTCGAACAGACGAAGAACTTGTGGGACCATTTGGGAATAGGTTTTAATTCTTTGCAGATTAAAACGGATGGCAAAATTAGGGTAAAAATTTAGATTTTCATCAAAAATGACTAGTTTTTACCTTTTCTAGTTCTTTTGGGCTTTCCAGGTATTGTTTTCGTCGTTGAAATCAGGATACACTTTATTTGGGTCGAGTGTAACCGTTTCAAGTTCTTCAGTTGATGCTATTCTCACCTTAAAGCTGGATGTATTTTGCCAAATCTCAACGGGCAATTTGATGATTCCTTTCTTGCCTGATTTAGTGGCATACTCTAGTATAACTGGCATAGCCGCTTTTTCAAGGTTATCTATTGTAACTAACGCACCATTTTGCGCATTGTTATTAAGATATTCAACCTTAGATACCGCTTGATCTAGTCTCCAATTCTCTAGAAAGAATCCTTTCCAAAACCACCCCAAATCTTCCCCAACACTGTTTTCAATGCTTCTGAAGAAATCCCACGGAGTTGGATGTTTAAATGCCCAATCTCTTATGTATTTCTTAAAAGCTGCATCGAATATTTTCTCTCCTACGATTTCCTTTCTGAGTAATCCAAGGGAAAAACCTGGTTTTAAGTATAATGAAAGTCCGATGTTCGATTCTTTCAATGCATCTGGTGTTTTCAGGATGGCTTCACTCCTATCACTATACATAAACTTTGCCATGGCATGAGCATCCATATCACCTTGTGCATATTCACCATTATTAAAATCTTGAGAAGCAATTCCATTGATAAATGTGTTGAACCCTTCGTCCATCCATCCATACTTTCGTTCATTACTACCTACTATCATTGGGAACCAAGTATGTCCAAATTCATGATCAGTCACACCCCATAAAGAACCATTTTTTGCATTAGAGCCACAAAAAACGATACCGGGATATTCCATTCCCCCAACGTTGCTAGCTACGTTACTAGCAGCTGGATATGGAAATTCGAACCAACGTTTAGAGTAATTTTCGATACTTGCTTTTGTATATTCAGTAGCTCTCCCCCATGCATCCTTTCCTGAGGCAATAGCTGGATAAACAGATTGAGCAATGGCTTTTTTACCAGAAGGAAGATTTATTTTGGCAGCATCCCAAATGAATGACGCTGAAGAAGCCCATGCGAAGTCTCTCGCATTTGAAATTTTATATTTCCAGGTAACCATAGGCGAACTCAGGTGGCTAGCAGGGTTTTTGATATCCTCTTTTGAGCGAATGACCACAGTGGTATCGCTTGAAATTGCTTTTTTATAGCTAGCTAACTGACTAGTTGTCAATACATTAGACGGATTAAGTAATTCTCCACTTGCAACAACGGTATGTGTATTAGGTACAGTTAGACTAACATCAAAGTTTCCATATTCAAGGTAAAATTCACTAGCCCCTAAATACGGTAATGTGTTCCATCCTTGAACATCGTCGAATACACAAATTCTTGGATACCATTGGGCAACTGCAAATATTTTACCATCAGGTGTAGTTAAGACTCCTGAGCGATCTGCTCCATATTCGGGCATAATAAAGGTATATTCAATTCGAACACTCACTTTATCACCACCTGATTTTAATATTTTAGGGAGGTCAATTCGCATTCTCGTATCCGTAATATAGGGTTCTATGGATGTTTCGGTTGACTTTCCTGAAACAGTATTGATAACCTTAACGGAAGAGATATGAAATCCACCCTCAAAGGTATTTTTTGAATTACCATATCGGCTATTTCCTACCGCAGGTAATTTCGCAAATCCACGAGATGAAGTATTGAAGAGATTTTGATCTAATTGAAACCAAAGAAAACCTAATTGTTGAGGACTATTGTTTGTATAGGTTAACGTGACGGATGCAGAAAGTTGACTAGTTGACTCATCGAGTTTTGCATCGATTGAATAATCTGCTGCATTTTGCCAATATGCAGTACCTGGTTCACCACTTCCAGTTCTGAGCTGATTACCATGTTCTTTATAAAACAGTGGATTAAAAAGTTCATTAGGGTCATATTTAGAAACAACTTGTTTTACCTCTTGAGCTTGGATAGAAGTAATAAATAGTAAAAAAAGTGCAAGAATAGAAAGTGTTTGTTTCAACATAATGATTTGATTATTAAGTTCTTTATTTCATTGACTCAAGTAATTCTTTGGCTTTGTTTTTATACCATTGCTCCTCAATTGAAGTTGGTACTAGTTTAATTGTTGTGTTTAAAATTGAAATAGATAAATCAGCTCTTCCAATTTTCTTATACGCTATGGCAAGATCAACATTGTTAACTATCAAAGCAGGGTCAAAAGTACGGGCTTTTTCATATAAATCGATAGCATCCGTGAGTGATGCTTTCGGAATATCCTTGCCAAATATTTTTAGGCCAGCTTTTGCTGCGGGGTTCAATGACGATAACTCATCATGCCATTTTCCAAGTAAATGTAAGGACTTAGGATCATTGGGGTTAATCTGAACAGCTTTGTTTGCAAAATTCCAAATGTCTTTGGTGCCAACTAGTTTTTCTTTAATAGGTCTGGAATTCATCAAGGCACTTAGAACAAGTCCCATGATATAATTCGATGGTGCTATCAATGAGTCGATGTTGTATGCTGAATGGGCAAAGTTGAATGCCGTGTTATAAAAAGGTTGTTTATCATCTTCTTTGGCTTGAGCATTACCCAAATAAAGGGTAAGCTCAGCACACCTAACCAATACTTCAATATTAGTTGAATCTCCAATAAGATATTGTTGATATAATTTTAATGACTCCTCAGTCTTTAATTTTTTATCCGCTAATTTGGCTTGTGCAAAAATTGAGTTATCCTGACCAAGACTACTGCCGACCATTAAAAACATAAAGACTGTAACAAACAATCTACGCATCATACCGTGTATTTTTTTTCAAACTCTATTCCCACTTGGCCTTGAAACCCTTCAATGGGTGCATTATTTTTTATTATATTGACTTGTATTGCATTCATCAACGGATAAACAGCTTTAACCCGTTCGGAAATGCGTATTGCTATGTTCTCAAGTAGAGTAGTTGGTATTGAAAATTCTTCTTTTATTAATGAAAAGACAACACTATAGTCAATAGTATCATCAAGTGTAATAGTGGTCGTTGGGATATCTATTTCCATATTTACATTTAGGATAAATTCAGTACCTACTTTTCTTTCTAATTCATGTATACCATGATATCCATACAGTATAATATCTTTTAGAAATATTTTCATTGTTATTCTATATTGATTTGTTTAGCCTGAAGCCAATATTTAATGAATGTTTCATTAAATGAAGCTGGTGCGGTGAATGGATGATCTAATCTGTAATTTACATACTCTTGGGTAGAGATATCAAACAGAAATATTTCAGCGATTTGTTTATTTTCTTCCTCACTAATTAATGTGATAAAAAATTGATTTTCTGTTATCCAATCGGCTGATTCTACCATTTGAGCAGGGCCATTAAACATGAGCTCTTTTCTTCCTCCACCAATTTCTCCTAGTACCACCTGTTGATCAGCTTCCTCCCCTAAAAACAGTTGTGAAGTTTTAATATCACTAGGTGAATCTTTTATTACTAGTCGGTTCCCGTATGACAAAAAATCTATGTACTTTTTTTTGTTAGGTGAAAGAGAAAATAAGTTTGAAAAAAGGCTTTTCGTTTTTTCAAGAGAATCAACTGATTTCATGTCGTTAAAATGAAGCAGTACACCAGATGATTTAAAGTTTTTTAATTGAAAAGCAGTATCCTTATTATGATAAAATTTAATCCACGCGTTTAGATTGGGTGGTAATGGAGTTATATTTATTGTATCACCTTCTGAAACATCGTTAATACCTATATATGAATTATTCTCTGGGTTGTTTTTATTTGATCCACATGAAATAATATATTGAGATAAAAATAAGATGAAAAATAATCTAGTGATGTTCATTTATGTATGTTAAACTCCAAAAAACAAATAAGCAATTCCTATAGCTGTTAAAATCCCAACAAGATCTGCCAATAGCATACTCGGAATAGCATACCGTGTATTCTTGATTCCAATAGATCCAAAATATACGGCTATAACATAAAATGTCGTTTCACTACTTCCTTGAAATATACCAGCTAAACGACCAACAAAAGAATCTGCACCATAGGTATTCATGGTGTCGATCATCATTGCTCTAGCTCCACTTCCACTCAGTGGCTTCATCATTGCAGTTGGTAAAGCAGAAACAAAATTCGTATCAAATCCAAAAGTGGAAAAAAGCTTTACAAGTCCACTTGTGATCATCTCAAATGCACCTGAACTTCTTAAGACACTAATTGCAACCAACATAGCAACTAGGTAAGGAATTATTTTAATAGCAATTTCAAAGCCTCCTTTTGCACCTTCTATGAATGATTCAAAAACATTGACTTTTTTATAAATGCCTCCAACTAAAAAAACACAGAAAATTAATAGGATAAGTCCATTGCTTAATACCGTTGAAAATTGTTCTATCCCCTGTTGATTTAGAAAAATTTTTAAGTAGGCTATGAGGAGTCCAATAACTATAGATATACCCAGTATCCAACCTATCATAACGGGTTGAAAAAGGTTAATTTTTTGTCTGTATGAAACAATAGATAGCGCTGCTATGGTTGCTGCAAACGTAGCAATCATGCATGGGATGAATATATCCGTTGGATTTAAGGCTGGAGGGGTAACAGAAGCACGCATGGCAATGATGCTTATTGGAACGAGTGTAAGTCCGGATGCATGCAACACCAAAAACATGATTTGCGCATTACTTGCTGTTTCTTTATTTGGATTTAATGTTTGGAGACTATCCATGGCTTTTAATCCAAATGGAGTTGCAGCATTATCTAATCCGAGCAAATTGGCCGAAAAATTCATCATCATATGGCCCATGGCAGGATGTTTCGGCGGGACTTCTGGAAAAAGTCGACTAAAAAAAGGGCCAACAATCCGAGAAAGAAAACGAATAGCACCTGCTTTTTCACCAATATTCATGAATCCAAGGAAAAGGGTCATGACCCCAATTAGTTTAAAGGATAGGTCTACACTATCTCCGGCCGACTTAAATATCCCGTCGGTAATTGTCTTAAAAATAAGAACGTCACCTGTAACAATCCATTTAAACAAGGCAATTACAAACGCCAAAACAAAAAATCCGAACCAAATAAAATTTAATGCCATACGAAAGAATATTCTATTTTATATATCAAGTTCACAAACAATCTTCCAATACAGCTAATCGTAGTATCTTTGCAGCGCAAAAAAAACAAGATATGGCATTACAAGCTGGAATTGTTGGTTTACCAAATGTAGGAAAATCAACCCTATTTAACGCACTTAGCAATGCAAAAGCACAAGCTGCTAATTTCCCATTTTGTACAATCGAACCCAATATCGGAGTGATTACTGTACCTGATGATAGATTGATCGAATTGGAGAAGTTAGTTAAACCTCAACGTGTAGTACCAACTACAGTTGAAATTGTTGACATAGCCGGATTAGTAAAGGGAGCTAGCAAAGGTGAAGGCCTAGGCAATCAATTTTTGGGGAATATTCGAAGCACTGATGCTATTATACATGTATTACGCTGTTTTGAAGATGACAATGTTATTCATGTGGATGGCGATGTAAATCCCGTTCGTGATAAGGAGATTATTGATACTGAACTCCAATTAAAAGACTTAGAGAGTGTAGATAAAAAGTTATCTAAGAATGAAAAAAATGCAAAAACTGGAGATCGTGAATTGCTTCGTGGAATTGAAATTCTGAAGGCATTAAAGGGACATCTTGAAGCTGGTAAAAATGCGAGAGCCTTTGAAGTAAGCAAAGAAGATTTAGAAGCCCATATTGCTGATATGTTTTTGCTTACCATGAAACCAGTAATCTATGTATGCAATGTAGATGAAAAGAGTGTTGTTAAGGGCAATGACTTTACCAATAAAGTAAAGGAAGCTATTCAACACGAACAAGCAGAGATCTTATTTGTGAGTGCTGAAATCGAAAGTGAAATATCCGTCATGGAAAGTTATGATGATCGAATAATGTTTCTTGATGACCTTGGTTTATCTGAAAGTGGAGTTGTTCGTTTAATCAGATCAACATATAAAATCTTGAATTTGGCCACCTATTTCACAGCAGGTGTTCAGGAAGTAAGGGCTTGGACGATAACTAAGGGTATGTTAGCTCCTCAAGCTGCCGCTGTTATCCATACAGATTTTGAAAAAGGATTCATTAGAGCTGAAGTGATAGGCTATTCTGATTTCGTTGCATTAGGATCAGAATCAGCATGTAAAGAAGCTGGTAAAATGGCTGTACAAGGAAAAGATTATTTAGTGCAAGATGGAGATATCATGCATTTTAGGTTTGCCGTATAATTCAAATCATAACGTCAATAAAAAAGGAGATCAAAACATGATCTCCTTTTTTATTATTCAACATTTAATATTTTATTGGGGCAATAAGAGTTGATCAATTACATGATATACTCCATTAATAGCATGTCGATCTATTGCTGTAATATTTGACATAGTTGGATTACCAGCTCCTTTTACACCTGCGCTAGAGACAGTTAGTAAGCCAACTCCTGGGGGAGCAATAGCGGCTAGAAAACTTGGTATTACTGTTTCGTCGGTTGGTAAATTTGCGGCGAATGCTCTATTAAGTAAAATATGGTTAGCAATAATTGCACCAAGAGTTCCTTTTGGATTATCCAGGTATTGTAATGATGATGGATCCACTGGCAAATTATTATAGGCCAATAGATTCATGAAAGCTTGATTAGATGGGGCAAAAATGGTAAAGTTAGCTAGTGGGTTTGCTAAATAATCTTGAAAACGACTTCCTTCTGGTACACCTGCATCAGCTGTTAAGATAGCTGCAACAAGGTATTGCATGTCTGCATCCCTAGCCATGGTATCCAAGAGGACTCTTGATGGTGGTGCTACTACCCTAGCCACAACATGAATAACACCATTGGCAGTAGCTACATCTGAGGCTATTACAGGTATATTGTTAAGCCATAGTTGTGAACCTCTTTTTGAAGGAAAACTGCTGAATCGAACCAATGGATTGGTATTGGGAGCAGGAATTACAAAAGAAGTAACCATCTGCACATTAGGAAAAGTTGTTGGAATTGCTGCAGAGGTAACCTTTTGTCCTGGTATAATATGATACTGAATTATACTTGCTACTACTGGCGCAGGCAGATTTTCTATAGCCACCAATGGAATCCCGGATTGGATAAAGGCTTCATCATTTGGAGCAAATACTGTAAATACATTTGATTTGTTGGAAACGGCTTCCATTAATCCAGATTTTATAACTGCCGCTTTTAGAATCGAAAAATCTGGATTTGTATTGAGGACATCCCCAATTGTACTGCCAGTAGGCACTACAACTTCATTTGGTATTGGTTGAGGAAGTTCTTTATTACAAGAGGTAGTGAATACCATTACAAACAATGATATCGGCAATGCCATCTTGAGAGTTGAAAATATTTTTTTCATGTGCTATCGTTTTGAGTTTAGATTCAGTTTCAATTAATAGATGTTATATCCTATGGCAACATAATATATACCACCTATCGATGGGTTGGCTAATGCATTGATATAATATTGATTCAACAAGTT
>CANKGM010000031.1 GCA_947481355.1 Chitinophagaceae bacterium | reverse complement strand
GGAAGAATTGAACGTTTTTCCGGAGAATATACAGAAAGGAACTAGTCTCTTGTTTTTCAATACCGGACAAGAAGAGCAACAACATATTTTACGTATCGCACAATTACTTCGTTCCAAAAATATTTCTTGCGAGATATACCATGAAGCTGCAAAATTTGATAAACAATTCAAGTATGCAGAAAAAAAGTCAATCCCCACTATTGTTATTATTGGAAGCAACGAAATAGAAGCTGGCACTGCAGTAATTAAAAATTTAAGCAGCGGCATACAGAAAGAGGTAGCACAAGCTGATTTAGATAAACATATCTAGATTCCTACTTACTCCATTTCCCCAATTGCTTCAAGGTAGCATCAAGGTCTTTTGAAAGTGGAGCAGTTAATACCAAGGGTTGACCATTTCGATCAATAACTTCTATGCTATAAGCATGCAATGCCAATCTAGCAAGCAAAGGCCTCTCCTCTTCTTCTGATTTTGAAAGATTGAATTTTTTCTTTTTGAAGGAAGAAAGTAAAATTGGATCGGCACTTCCATATATTGGATCACACACTAACGCATGTCCTGCGTTCTGAAGATGTACTCTAATTTGATGTGTTCTTCCCGTTTCAATTTGAAAACGAACCCAAGTGTATCCTCTAAAGCGTTGTTCAACATGAAAATGGGTAATAGCCGATTTCCCCTTTCGTCCAACCCTCATTTTACCATTTTGTGCAGGATGAGGCTCAATGGGCTGATCATATGTACCATCCACTTCAGTAATTGAACCTTGCACTAATCCAAAATATGTTTTCTTTATAGCACGCTGTTCAAACTGCTGATTAAAAAACTTATGAGCCTCCTCATTTTTTGCAAGCAAAAGCAAACCACTGGTATCCCTATCTATTCGATGAACAATAAATATTTTCTGGTGCCTTGATTCAAACCAAGTTTTGATAGACTGTAATTCAGGGTCAAATCGATCAGGAATTGTCAACCACCCTGAGGGCTTGTTGATGGCGATGATGTCATCGTCTTGGTATATTATTTGGGGAAGGAGTTGCACTATATTGAGTTAGGAGTTAGGAGTTAGGGGTTGGGGGTTGAAATGAGTTGGGAGTTAGGGGTAATTCAATAAATACCTCAAACTCACACCTCATACCTCATACCTATTTAGGTTTTTTAATAAATGAACTATTCATGAATTTTAATAACCTTACTTCTTTCTCATTGAGGTACCTCCATTTACTGCGCTCAACATTTTTCTTAGTCAAGTTCGCAAATACTACTCTATCTAATCCCTTCACATCATAACCTAGAAACTCAAACATTCTTCTAACAATATGATTACGACCACTGTGAATTTCAATTCCAATAATAGACTTATCTTTTGTATCTACATAACCCAACGCATCAGCACGCACAAATCCATCTTCCAGTTCAAGCCCTTTCAACATTTTATCAAAATCCACTTTAGAAAAAGGTTTATCAAGCTTTGCCTCATAGACTTTTCTTACTTCATGGGAAGGATGAGATAATTTTTGGGTAAGATCGCCATCATTGGTTAGCAATAGAACACCGGTAGTATTTCTATCCAATCGTCCAACTGGAAAAATTCTTTCTCCTGTTGCACCACGAATTAAATCCAATACGGTTTTTCGCCCTTGAGGATCTTCCACAGTGGTTATATAATCCTTTGGCTTATTCAATAAAATATATACAAGATTTTTTTCAGGCAAAATCTTTTTGCCCATATACAACACAACATCTTCAGGGGTGATTTTAAAACCTGGCTCTGTAATAACAGTTCCATTCACTTTGACTTTTTCCTCTTTGATGAGAAGAATAGCATCTCGTCTAGAGCATATGCCGCAATGGGCAATGTATTTATTCAATGGCATGCTTTTGTCTTGCTTTCTCACAATCATAGGCATTTTACCCGCTGATTCTGGAATAGGCGCATGTCCTTTTTCTTTTGCGATATTGAGGGTTTTTCTCTTTTCTGCCTTTTTAAGTTCTATGGCATCAGAACGTTCTTTTTTCCATTTCTTTTTTTCCTGGCGGAATTCTTCTTTAATGGCACTGTTCTTTTTCTGAACTACGAACTTTGAGAAATTGTCTGTACGTTTCATGTTGTTGTTTTGCTGTTTTTCAACAGGATTTATAATTAAAAATGAACAAGCTAAAAATATTATTATCGAGGTTTTTTACGAAGGAAGACCTCAACTTTTATTACTTATTTGCTAACTGTCCACATGCTGCATCAATATCTTTCCCCCTACTCTTTCTCAACCGTGCATTAACTCGATTCTTTTCTAAGAACTGCATGAACGCTGCCGTTTTTTCTTCCGTTGGTTTTTTAAATCGAGCAAATTCTATAGGGTTATATTCAATGATGTTTACCAAATCTGCCGGAATTTGCCTATACAATTTCACTAGATCTTCTGCGTCTTCAAATGAATCGTTGAAATTATCAAACAGAATATATTCAAGTGTAATCTCACTCTTCGTCATTTTATAGAAATAATTCAAAGCATCAATCAACGACTTCAAGTTGTTGGTTTCGTTGATTGGCATGATTTCATTTCTCTTTTTGTCGGTTGGGGCGTGTAAGGATAAAGCCAGTTTAAACCGAACACCATCATCCCCTAGCTGCCTAATCATTTTTGCAACACCAGCTGTTGAAACGGTGATTCTTCGCGGACTCATTGCTAATCCATCTGGAGAAGTAATGCGTTCAACCGCCTTCATCATATTCTTATAATTCAGCAAGGGTTCACCCATTCCCATAAACACGATATTGGTGAGTTTCTTATCATGCATCTTCATGGCTTGTTCATTAATCAGTACTACTTCATCGTAGATCTCATCAAAAACAAGATTTCTTTTCTTATCCATATAGCCTGTAGCACAAAACTTACAACTTAAACTGCATCCCACTTGAGATGAAACACAGGCTGTTAGTCTTTCCTCAGTGGGAATCAAAACCCCTTCCACTTTATGGCCGTCAAATGTTTTGAATCGTGTTTTAACTGTGCCGTCCTCACTAAATTGGGTGGCATCCTCCGAAAGGGAAGTAAAGTCAAATGTCTCCTCTAGTTTCGCCCTAAGCTCCTTAGAAAGGTTTGACATAGACTGAAAGTTCAGGGCTTTCTTCTGCCATAGCCATTCCCAAACCTGCTTAACACGGAATTTCTTTTCACCAATAGACTCAAAATAGTCGGTAATCTCTTCAATACTTAAATGCCTGATATTCGGCTTGGCCGTAGTGCTCATATGGCAAAGATAGGTTAAGTCTGTGAAGAGGGAAGGGGGAATACAAAAAAGGGGCAAAGGCACAGAGGCACAAAGGGGCAAGAGCGATCAGCGCTAAGCGTCAAGCGATAAAAGGCACAGAGGGAATTTAGTTACCAATCCCTTTGTGCCTTTGTGCCTATGCCCCTTTTGTAATTACTTATTCGGCTGCGGAGTATACCTCAAATAAGGCTTAACAATATTCAATCCTTTTGGAAATTTAATTTTTGCATCCTCAGTTGAAACAGCAGGAACAACAATTACATCTTCCCCTTCTTTCCAATCTGCAGGTGTAGCAACACTATAATTTGCAGTAAGCTGTAAAGAATCAATTACACGCAATACTTCAAAAAAGTTTCTACCGGTAGATGCAGGATAGGTGATAAACAATTTTATTGTTTTATCTGGACCAATAATAAAAAGTGATCTAACTGTGAATGTTGCAGACGCATTTGGATGAATCATATCATACAATCCTGCTACTTCCCTGTTTTCATCAGCTATAATTGGAAACCCTACAGTGCAATGCTGTGTTTCATTAATATCCTTTACCCAGCTCTGATGCTTGTCAAGTCCATCAACACTTACGGCCAACACCTTCACATTTCTTTTTTTAAACTCCTCTTCTAACTGTGCAGTTCTACCTAATTCAGTTGTACAAACAGGTGTAAAATCTGCTGGATGTGAAAAAAGAACACCCCAGCTATTTCCTAGGTATTCATGAAAATCAATATCTCCTGCAGTGGTTTTAGCTTTGAAATTTGGCGCTGTATCGCCTAATCTTAGTCCCATGATAATTTATTTTAGCCACAAAGAAAATGATTTTTTATTACTCTACAAAAAGTATAGACTTTATTTTATGTAAAAGTACATTTAGGATTGAGTCTAAACAACCGAGTATAAATCAAATTTTCCGGCCTATTCCTGACGCAATTTACTCCCCCCGATTGATGGATTTTTTACCATATCTTTTCTTAACATTATCAATAGCCCCGTATAACTTCTCTTTTTTTAGACTGTTTTCAAAAAGGTTTGTTTAAACACTGTGTTCAACCAAATCACTAAATCTCACACCGATGAGTCTGAGGGATTTTTGTTGATCATATAACTGAAGAAATAAATCCCGTATCACCTTAATCAGTTCATCATCATAGGAACTAGGACGTATAGCAACCTGCTTGGTTTGGGTAGTGAAGTCAGGATAACGCAACTTCACAGCAACACATCGGGTCATTTTTGATTCTTGCCGTAATTGGTGTCCTAACTTCTCGGTCATCTTCAATAACTCCGAATGTAAAAAATGAAGGTCATTGGTATTTTCGAAAAATGTCTGTTCAGTAGAAATAGATTTAGCTTCATGATGTGTATGTATAGTACCTTGGTAAACGCCTATTGATTTTTGTTTCAACACCTCCGCATATTTACCAATGTATTGCTCGAGGAGTTGTATAGGAAATAGCGAAAGATCATGAATGGTTAAAATACCCAATGTATTCAATGTTTTGAGCATATGCTCACCAACACCCGGTATTTCGCCAACTGACATGGGAGCCAGAAACTCTTTTTCTTTTCCGGTAAGAATATGCAAATACCCATTTGGCTTGGCTGCATTTGTTGCCATCTTGGCTACCATTTTATTAGATGCGAGTCCAAAAGAAATGGGCAACTTGGTTGTCTCCATAATTTCATTTCTCAACTCAATCGTCCACTGCAACGGATCAAAAAAACGATCCATTCCAGTAAGGTCAATGTAGAATTCATCAATAGACGCCTTTTCATACATAGGCGCTTTTGCAGCAATAATATCAGTTACCCATTGAGAGAATTTTCCATATTGTCCACGTGAGCTTTTGACCACAGTAGCATGTGGACAAAGTGCCATAGCTCTTGCCATGGGCATAGCAGACTTAACGCCATACTTTCTTGCTTCATAGCTGCATGTACTCACAACACCACGTTCTTTGCTACCTCCAAGAATAAGGGCCTTTCCTTTTAAGGAAGGATCAAGTATACATTCAACCGATACGAAAAATGCATCTAAATCAAAGTGTGCAATATAAGGTTGTGCTGTACTCATTTGATATTACCCATTTCAGCAATAATAGACTTGGGAAAATCAAGTTAAATAAATATCCAATAAACCTTCAGGGAGATCAACATGAATTTTTTCTGCTTTATGATCAACTTTTACCAAGGTGCTCTCATTGATAGGAATCAGCACTTCTTTTCCATCGATTTCAATGCGCAATAAAATTTGGAGTGGCTGCTCAATAACTTCGAGCACCTTTCCCAATGCCTTTTTTTTCTCTATGACACTAAAGCCCAATAATGAAATAGGCGCAGCTTTAGATGCCATACGCTTTGCGTCTGTTGATGACAGCCAGACTTTCTTTTTCAAATATTTTCTAGCCTTCTCTGGTGAATCTATTCCTTCAAAGGAAACAATTAACTCTTCAGCAGATTTGATTTTGACTTCATGGACAAAATAGGGAATAAAGCGATCCTGTGCTTCTTCTATAAAAAAGGCTTCAACTTTGGTAAGTTCAGGATTGGCTCCAAGGTGGTGCGACAATACAATTTCCCCTTTAACACCAAAGGTTGCTACTAGGCTTCCTATGTTTACGTAATCTTCCATTTTTACAAAAAAAAGCCCCGTAAAAAACGAGGCTTTATATTTTTAGACTAAACCATTATTATTCTGGAGTTGATTCAGCTTCAGCTTGAGGTTCTGCTGGTGCTACTGGCGCAACTGGTGCAGCTTGAACTGGTTGAGGACGTGTAAATGGAGCACGTGTTCTTTGTTGACGACGAGCACGCATTGCTTCATCCTGACGCTGTCTAGCCTTAGATTCTTGATCCTGATGCCACTCCTCAAATTTGACCATAGCAGCTGCTTGATCGAATAAACCAAGAGTAACACCACGCAAAAGGTGCTTTAGATATAACACGCCTTTAGTTGAAAGAATTTTACGAACAGTATCGGTTGGTTGAGCTCCGTTGCTTAGCCACTCAAGCGCTTTTTGACGATCGATCAATACTGTTGCTGGATGTGTTAGAGGATTGTACGTACCAATCTTTTGAATGAATTTACCATCGCGAGGTGCACGAGCATCTGCTACTACGATAAAATAGAAAGGACGTTTCTTGCTTCCGTGACGTTGAAGTCGGATTTTTACAGCCATAAAAAATTAAAATTTTTATTGGGTGGTTAAAAAATAGGGTTAAAATGAGTTTGCGAAGTTAATAACTTGTTGGCAAACTTCAAAATACTTTAAGGCATTAAATTTAAAAAGTTAAGTTAATAGATAGCCTTGATAATCAATGAATCATCTACGGCCGAATTTTGGCATAGAAGGCATATTACCCATACTTTTCATCATTTGCTTCATTTGTTCAAATTGCTTAAAAAACTGATTGATTTCATCCATATTTCGACCGCATCCTTTTGAAATGCGTTTCTTTCTGTTCATATCAATAATATCCGGATTAGCTCTTTCAAATGGCGTCATTGATCCAATAATCGACTCAACCCCCTTAAACGAATCATCACTGATGTCTATATCCTTCACTGCTTTCCCCATACCAGGTATCATGCCGATGAGATCTTTGAGGTTTCCCATCTTTTTAACCTGTTGGAGTTGATCCAGAAAATCTTGAAAATCAAACTGATTTTTTCGAATTTTCTTTTCCAACTTACGCGCCTGCTCTTCATCAAAATGGGCTTGGGCTTTTTCCACCAAACTAGTTATATCACCCATTCCTAAAATACGTTGTGCCATCCTATCGGGATGGAATACATCCAAGGTGTCTAATTTCTCTCCATTGCTGATAAACTTGATGGGTTTTTCAACTGTGTATTTTATAGAAAGTGCAGCACCACCTCGAGTATCGCCATCGAGCTTAGTTAGTACAACCCCTGTGAAATCAAGCCTTTCATTAAAGACCTTTGCTGTATTTACAGCATCTTGTCCTGTCATGGAATCCACCACAAAAAGAATTTCTTGCGGTTTCAAGCTTTCTTTGAGTCCGGCTACCTCATTCATCATCACTTCATCAACTGCTAAACGACCGGCCGTATCAATGATAACTATATTCTTATTATTACTTTTTGCGTATTTCAGTGCATTTTCAGCAATTGACTTGGGGTCTTTATTTTCCGGTTCTGAATAGACATCAACACCAATTTGTCCGCCCAACACAGTTAACTGATCAATAGCTGCAGGTCTGTACACATCACCTGCAACGAGCAAAGGTGATTTTCCTTTTTGATTTTTAAGGTAGTTCGCTAATTTACCACTGAATGTTGTTTTACCAGATCCTTGCAAACCCGCAATCAGAATAATGGCTGGATTTCCATTGATTTGAAATTCGCTTATGGAGCCACCCATCAACTCAGTAAGTTCATCTTGAACAATCTTCACCATGAGTTGTCCAGGACTCACTGCTGTCAACACTTTCTGTCCAACTGCCTTCTCTTTTACTTTGTCCGTAAATTCCTTTGCAATTTTAAAATTTACGTCCGCATCAAGCAATGCCTTGCGGATATCCTTAATTGTGTTAGCAATGTTCAGGTCAGTAATCCTTCCTTCCCCTTTGATTTGCTTGAACGCCGAGGCGATTCTTTCACTTAAATTTTCGAACATAAAAATGAGTGTATTAAAAAAAAATGAACATCCAAAGATGTTCATTAAGTTAACAAAGTTAATAAAACAATGTTAGTGAATGCTATAGAAAACTTTTAAGGCGCATTGTGCTGGTATGTTGCCTAAGTGTGGCAAGGGCTTTATCTCTTATTTGCCTTACTCGTTCCCGTGTTAAATTGAATTGCTCCCCGATATCTTCCATGCCCATTGGAGTATCCATGCCGATACCGTAAAGACATCTTAATACACGTTGCTGCTTTTCGGGTAAACTTTTAAGCGCTAGCTCAATTTCATAATGCATCGAATCTGATTGGGATTGCTCATCGGCTGGTGCTGCATTCTCATTTTCCATGAAATCAATCATAGTTGTATCACTATCCGTTCCCATGGGAGAATCTAGACTAACATGACGATTAGATAGGTTGATGGTTGCTGAAATGTCTTCTTCATCCAAAAGAAGCTGTTCAGAAAGCTCTTCTATTGTCGGCTCACGCTCAAACTGTTGTTCAAATTCTTGTGAAGCGCGGGCTACTTTATTTCTAATAGATAGTTTATTCAATGGAACTCGAACAATTCGAGATTGATCTGCTAAAGCTTGTATAATCGATTGACGAATCCACCAAACAGCGTAAGAAATAAAACGGAAACCTTTTGTTTCATCAAAACGCTTAGCAGCGCGTATCAAACCCAAATTACCTTCATTTATTAAATCAGGCAGAGAAAGTCCTTGATGCTGGTATTGCTTTGCAACTGAAACAACAAAACGAAGATTTGCTTTAGTTAAGATATCAAGCGCCACTTGATCACCCTTCTTTATTCGAACAGCGAGACTTACTTCTTCATCAGCAGTTATCATATCAACTTTACCAATTTCTTGAAGATATTTCTCAAGACTTGGGGATTCACGCGAAGTGATAGATTTACTTATACGTAATTGACGCATACTCATAGGGTGGGTTTAGGATTAAAGGGCTCCTTTTGATGGGAGTGGTACTCTCCTAAAACGCGTCTTAGGTAAAAAAATTGTTAAATGCAAGAAGCTGCATTTATAAATTACGAAATCACCTTGTGCAAACAGTTGTTTATCAATGTTTTACATAAATAAAATATTCTTGGGGAAAATCCTCAGAAAAAAGTTAGAAAGAAACATTAAATTATATTTTTTCGGTTGTGATATTTTTCTATCATTGCAAGGATTAGCTGAACGAAAAGTGACACAAGAATAAATTACAACATGGCCAAACAACTTTTTTCTATAGAATTTCCAGTGAGGTGTTCCCCTAGTATCCTTTATGAATTTCTGTCAACTCCAGCAGGCCTTCAAGAATGGTTTGCTGACAAGGTTGATGAGCGTGATACTGTTTTTAGCTTTTCGTGGAATGGCTCTACTGAAAAAGCAGCAGTAGTTGAAGCCTCAGAGAATAAATTCATTCGATTCCATTGGATTAATTCACCCAAGGAAGAGTACTTTGAATTTGCCATCGAAAAAACAGAGGTAAGTAGCCAGACCATTTTGGTGGTGAAAGATTTTGCCGAGAAAAAAGAAATAGCCGACCAAACTAGGCTATGGGAGTTTCAGGTAAACGATTTATTTCACAGGCTAGGAAATTAATCTAAGAAAGTTCATGTTGAGTACAAAACTTACTCGCTGGATAAAATATAGGCTTACTTTATATCTGTCAACCAAGAACCTATAACCCCCAACAAAGAACTCTTAACCCCCAATCATGATCAAGAAGCTTGATAAACTGATCTTGAAATCTTTTGTGGGGCCTTTCATTGCTACTTTTTTCATCACTCTTTTTGTATTGGTGATGCAGTTTTTTTGGAAGTATATTGATGACTTAGTAGGCAAAGGATTAGAACTCACTAGCATTTTAGAACTAACTGCCTATGTTACGGCTACCGCTATCCCTTTGGCATTGCCCCTGGCCATTTTAATTTCTTCCATCATGACCTTTGGTAATCTTGGAGAAAGCTTTGAATTGGTTGCTATAAAATCAGCAGGTATTTCATTGCTCCGATTTATGAGACCCTTATTGGTTGTTTCTTTATGCATTTCCATCATTGCATTCCTAATCTCAAACTTTGTAATCCCAGTGGCGAATCTCAAATTCACCACTATGCTATATGACATCAGGGTGGCTAAACCAGCCTTTGATATAAAAGAAGGCATTTTTTATGACAAGATTCCAGGTTTTGCAATCAAGGTTGGTAAAAAAGAAAAAAATGGTAATGGAATTAGTAAAGTGATAATTTATGAAAATCAGTATGCCCTTCAAGATAATATCATTGTAGCCGAAACAGGTACAATGAAGATAAGCGATGATAAAAAATTCCTTGAGTTTGATCTACAAAATGGTTGGCGATACCAAGAGAAAGGTCCCTATAACTCAATTGAAACTGATTATTATAGATTGGGTTTCAAAACGTATAAAAAGGTCTTTGACCTGAGTAGCTTTGACGTATTAAAAACACCCGATAGTTTGTTCAAAGGAAGCTATCAGATGCTAAACGTAAGACAACTACAAAAGGCAAGTGACTCCATTAATAAGTCGGCTAGGGAACTTACTGGTGGCAGAATGGCGAATGAGGTAACTCGGTATTTTACGTTCGGCAAAAATTTTAAAAAAGGATGGATTAACCCAACGTATACATTTAAGAAAGGAATTAAAGAGTACACCCAGCTCATACCTGATACAATTATAACACCATTGTATAGCAAAGCAGTAGACAAAATCAATTTAGTGAAAGGGTCGCTTGATTTAATATCTGTTAATCATGCACAGAAAATACAAGAGTTACGTCTGTTCCAGATCGAATGGAATAAAAAATACTCCCTTGCCTTTGCCTGCATGGTACTCTTTATTATAGGAGCACCTCTTGGTTCAATCATACGAAAGGGTGGACTAGGCATGCCTCTAGTTATAGCTGTTATATTTTTCCTGATTTTTCACTTGATGAATATGTTTGGAGAAAAATTTGTGCGACAAGATTTATTGTCGCCTTTTGCAGGCATCTGGATGTCTAGCTATGTTTTGTTACCAGTTGGAATATTTTTAGTGTATAAAGCGATGAACGACTCCCAGCTTTTCAATAATGAAGCGTACTTTAGAGCCTACAGGAAACTATTGCAGAGAATACAGGTAATCAGAAAAAAAACAACCTAATACATACATACCATGAAAAAGAATTCAACCCGCAGAACATTTCTAAAACAAGGAATTCAAGGAACAATAGCCGTTGGTGCATTATCAGCAATCCCATCTTCTATCCTTCAAGCTCATTCTTTACCCGCTTTACCGTTTACTCAAGCTCCACTTCCCTATTCATTTCAGGCATTGGAACCAATTATTGATGCCATGACAATGGAAATTCACTACACTAAACATGCTGCAGCCTATGTCAAAAACCTAAATGATGCGGCATCAATAGAATTTAAAGGGCAAGAAATATCCTTGGAAGATGCATTAAAAAATAGTTCAGCATATTCTACAAAACTTCGAAACAACGCGGGGGGCCATTATAATCACGAGCTATTCTGGAAGTCTATGGTTGCCCCAGGAGGAAATAGTGGACCAACGGGACAACTTAAAGATGCTATAACTACTACGTTCAATAGCTTCGAAAACTTTAAAACCAAACTCAGTGAATCAGCAATGACGCGCTTTGGCAGTGGTTGGGCTTGGCTTTATCTAGATGAAAAGAAAACCTTACAAATAGGATCAACCCCAAATCAAGACAATCCCCTCATGGATGTTTCTACTATCAAAGGACTGCCAATTCTAGGTATCGATGTTTGGGAGCATGCATATTACCTAAAGTATCAAAACAGGCGTGCAGAATATGTAAGCAATTGGTTCAACCTTATTAACTGGCAAATTGCTGAAGAAAGATTCCTAAAAAATAAGTAAACATAAAGTCACTAAAAAAATTCAGCCTTTGTAAAAACCTTCTACTCAAGAGTAGTTGGACTTACAAAGGCTGATATGACTAGCAATCGTATGTCAAATATAGGGATGCTTTCATACAAAACAAATTAATTGTTAATTTTTTTACAACCATTATGTCTCATATACACAATAGTATCCCTCTGTAAAACTTCTATATCGGCTATTTTTGTTAGTAATTAATTACTTAAGTGTCTTCACCTTTTAGAATATCGAATTCGAATGAAACAATATCTAGACAATAATAAAGAGCGTTTTTTGAATGAGTTACTTGAATTACTTCGTATTCCCTCGATTAGCGCCAGCAGTGAGTTCAAGGATGATATGATTAAATGTGCCGATGCCGTAAAAAACGCGCTTATTGAAGCGGGAGCAGACAGTGCTACAATATATGAAACGGAAGGACATCCAATTGTGTTTGCAGAAAAAATTTCAAATCCAGATTGGCCGACTGTATTGGTTTATGGGCACTATGACGTTCAACCCGCTGACCCCTTAGAACTATGGAAAAGCGGTCCTTTTGAACCTGTAATTATTGATGGGAAAATATTTGCTCGTGGTGCTTGTGATGATAAGGGTCAATTTTATATGCATGTAAAAGCCCTTGAATCAATGGTAGCGAACAATACCTTGAAAACGAATATAAAGTTCTGTATCGAAGGCGAAGAAGAAATTGGGTCACCCAACTTGGCAAAATTTGTCATTGCAAATAAAAAATTACTCTCCGCTGATGTAATCTTAATCAGCGATACCGCTATGATCAGTATGGATACCCCTTCAATTGATACTGGTGTTAGAGGGCTTAGTTATATAGAGATTGAAGTGACTGGCCCTAATCGCGACTTACACAGTGGTGTTTATGGTGGTGCAGTAGCAAATCCAGCTACTGTGCTATCAAGGATGATTGCATCCTGTCATGATGAAAATAATCGCATTACTATTCCAGGCTTTTATGATGATGTATTGGAGTCAAGTGAAGATGAACGGGTGTTGATGGCTAAAGCTCCATTTAATGAGGAAGAATACAAACAAGATTTAGGTATCGATTCAGTTGTAGGAGAAAAAGGATACTCTACTAATGAAAGAACAGGTATTCGTCCAACCCTTGAAGTAAATGGTATATGGGGTGGCTATACTGGCGAAGGAGCAAAAACAGTATTACCCTCTAAAGCATTCGCAAAGATTTCTGCCCGTTTGGTTCCTAATCAATCGTCTGCAAAAATTACTGAAAAACTAATTGCCTATTTTACTAGCATAGCCCCAGCAGGCGTAACTGTTACTGCCATGGAGCATCATGGTGGTGAACCTTATTTAACGCCCATTGATTCAAAGGGTTACCAAGCAGCTGCAAAAGCGATTGAAAAAACATTCGGTAAACCCCCAGTGCCTGTTAGAGGTGGTGGAAGTATTCCAATCTGCTCATTATTCGAAGAGGTATTGGGTGTGAAAATAGTTTTTATGGGATTCGGATTGGACAGTGATAATTTACATTCCCCAAATGAAAAATTTGATTTGGTTAATTTTTATAAAGGCATAGAAACGATTCCTTATTTCCATCAATACTTTGCAGAATAAATAATAGGAAGCAATCAACCCTAATCGATGGACAACGAAAAACTACGGCTTGACAAATACCTTTGGTCTATCAGACTATTTAAGACGAGGACACTTGCCTCAACAGCATGCGAAAAAGGGAAAGTGAAAATGAATGAGGAATCACTCAAGGCATCTAGGGGTGTAAAAGTGGGAGATGTGTATGAAGTAAAAACCCTAGAGAAGAAATGGTTGGTAAAAGTCACAG